>NZ_RZOJ01000728.1:0-1219 GCF_003998845.1 Mesorhizobium sp. M4A.F.Ca.ET.022.05.2.1
GCACGAACTCGCCCTTGTCGGCGCGGTCGTTGGCATGCGCCGCGGACAGCGAAAAGAGCGGCATGGCGAAACTGCCGAAGATGAAGACGATGACGAAGTTGAGGAATGGGTCGGCGCCGGCCACGAACACCAGTGCCAATGCCGCCACCATGGCGCAGCAGGTTGTCGCCAGCAGCACCGAGCGCCGGTCCCGGCGGTCGGAGAGATAGCCGAGCGGATACTGGATGAGAGCGCCGCCGAAGATGCCGACGCTGACGAAGGTCACGACATCGGCGACCGACATGCCGATCTGCTCGGCATAGACGGGCGAGAGCGTGCGGAAGGCGCTATTGGTGACGCCGACCGCGATGCAGCCGATCGAGCCGAGCGGCGAGATGCGCCAGACGCGCGGCAGGTCGAGCTTGACGTCTTCCGGCGGCGTCGGGTTGGAGCGGTCGCCGAGCGAGACCGGCACCAGCGACAGCGTGATCATCATCGACATGATGGCGAAGATGGCAAAGCCGCCGGCGCCGAAGATCGGGATCAGGAACTGCGCGCTGGTGACCGAGCCGATGTCGACCATGCGGTAGATGGCAAGCACGCGCGCGCGGTCCTTGTTGGTGACGCCGGAGTTGAGCCAGGCTTCCATCACGGTGAACAGGCCGGCGAAGCAGAACCCGCCGGCAAAGCGCACCGCGCACCACATGATAGGATCGATGACCAGCACAAGCAGCAGCGTGCCGGCCGAGGCGGTGGCGGCGAGCGCCGAGAAGGTCCTGACATGGCCGACTGCCTTCAGGATGCGGGTAACGGCCAGGCAGCCGAGCAGGAAGCCGGCGAAATAGAAAGTGCCCATAAGGCCGATGACGGGGGCGGAAAAGCCCTCCTGCGCGCCGCGCAGCGCGATCAGCGTGCCCTGCAGTCCATTGCCGCCGAGCAGGATACCGGCGGCAATGAGGAGCGGGATAAGCGGGCGGATCGAGGACATGAGGGGAAGGCAATCACATGTTGGGGATCCTTCTTGGACCATCGCCACCGCCAATGCCAGCGGCAATTCCGGGAGAGCAGCGGGCCAGTGGCGACCCGCGGCGCTCTCGCTGGAGTTTCAGCGCGGAGAGGCGTCGATTGCGGTCACGGAATGACAAGCGTCTTGGAACGCGTGCCTCTACGCCAATTCAGATCGGCAATAAGGCGTCGGGTTTCACATTGGCGATCGAAGCGTAGGTGTGCGTTTCCCGGA
>NZ_RZOJ01000729.1:0-1216 GCF_003998845.1 Mesorhizobium sp. M4A.F.Ca.ET.022.05.2.1
ACGAGGCGACGAGCCGGCTCGCCCGGGCGCTGACGGTGAGCATCGAGCGCAAGCGGGCAAGGCTGGAGCGGCGGCGGCTGACCCCCGCCACACTGTCCCGCCGCATCAACGAGGCGCGCACGCTGACCGGCCGCGATCTGGCGCGCGCGAAGGCTGCCTTCTTCGCCATCGTGCGCGAAAGGCGGGCACGGTTCAAACGTACCGCTGCACGGCTGTCGCCGGCGCCGATCGCAAGACGACAGAAGGTGCAGGCCGATGCTCTGACCGGGCTGACACGGCGCCAGGACCATGCGATTGCGCGAAGGCTGGACCGGTTGCGCGCGAGCCTGACCCAGGCCGACCGGCTTTTGTCGACGCTTTCGCACAAGGCGGTGCTGGCGCGCGGCTTCGCGCTGGTCAAGGATGCCGAAGGCGCGGTGATCAAGCTGGCGGCGGACGTCGCGCCGGGGGCGGCGCTGTCGCTGGAATTCGCCGACGGCAGCGCCGACGCGATCGCCACCAGCGGCGCCGCGCGGCCGAAGGCGCCTGCCAAGCCCGCTGCCAAGACCAAGGAGCCGGGCAATCAAGGCTCGTTGTTCTAGCGCCGGTCAACCTTTCATGTAATCGCTGAACCGCCCTAAGTATTTGGTTTGACGCAATTCCGGATGGAAAACCGCTACGCACTTTTCCTGGAATTGCTCTAAGGTACGGCATGACAGGACATGATCCGCACCTTGCGACGCCGTCGGGAAGGCCACGCGCCCGATATTTCGGCATCGGCTTCGACGGCACGCCGGGCGAGTCCAACGCCATCACCGACGTGGCCGGCGTGTCAGTGGGCTACACGACGCTGATCTCGGGCGACGGGCCGCTGGTCGTCGGCAAGGGGCCGGTACGCACCGGCGTGACCGCCATCCTGCCCAGGCCGAAGGCGGAACTCGCCACGCCGGTCCTTGCCGGGGTCTTCAGCCAGAACGGCAATGGCGAGCTGACGGGGTCGCACATCATCGAGGAAACCGGCGCCTTCAATTTCCCGGTCACCATCACCAACACGCATTCCTGCGGCGTCACCCGCGACGGCACGCTGCGCTGGATGCACAAGGTGCTGCCGGCCGCGCTCGACACAGGCTGGGGCCTGCCGGTGGCGGCGGAGACCTATGACGGCTTCCTCAACGACATCAATGGCCATCATGTCAGCTTCGACGATGTGGCCGGCGCCCTCGACAGCGCTGCCGTC
>NZ_RZOJ01000072.1:0-20268 GCF_003998845.1 Mesorhizobium sp. M4A.F.Ca.ET.022.05.2.1
ATGAGGCCTGGCTCGAGGCCAATCCCGAAATGAAGGCAAGGGCCGCCCGCTTCGTCGCCGACCGGGCGGGCCTTCGCGCCGCCTTTGCCGGCGTGCTCGACGAACCGGTGCCGGCACGGCTGAAGCAGGCCGTGTTCGGCGAGGCGCCGGCGAGGACGACAGCGTGGCGCGCGCGCTGGTGGCTTTCGGCCGCCGCAGCAGCGGTGCTGGTGATCGGCGGGCTCGCCGGCTATGTCGCCGGCATTGATGGCATCGGCAGGGGAGGCGAAAGCGAGGACCTGCTCGCCGAGCAGGCGATCGCCGCCCACGTCATCTATGCCGCCGAGAACCGCCATGCGGTCGAGGTGCCGGCGAGCGACAAGGACCATCTGCAGACCTGGCTCTCCAACCGCGTCGGCCTGAAGCTGGTCGCTCCCGATCTCGTGGCTGAAGGCTTCCAGCTCGTTGGCGGCCGGTTGCTGCCGGCCGGCCAGGGCAAGGCGGCGATGCTGCTCTACGAGGACGCCAAAGGCGAGCGCATCTCGCTGTTCGTGACCGCCGAATCGGCCGGAAAGTCCAAGGGCACCTACGCGGCCGAGGCTGACGGTCCCGAGGCTGTCTACTGGCTGGACGAGGGCTATGGCTGCGCCGTCGTCGGCTCGCTGCCGCGCGAGCGTCTGGCGGCCGTCGCCAAGAGTGCCTACGGCCAGCTTCTGGCCGGCCTTGCCAGTTGAAAACCGGCGTTTTTCTGACATCGGCGCCATTCCGAAAACAGCGCGCCAGTACAGCGCTCCTTCAGCATTGGACCACTATTCAGCCTGTCACAATTCGGCCCTAATCGAGGTGCGAAAGCGCTTGACGAATACCGGTGATTGCGCCGGTATACCGATGTTTCGACCGGGGCCGTTTCCACAATCCAATCGAGGTTTTCTGAAGCCCGCATGCCTGCCGAGATCCGCAAGGCCCGCGTGTCCGACGTCGATGACCTCGCCGCCATCGAGAAGGCCGTCTTTTCAAGCGACCGCATGTCGCGCCGCTCCTTCCGCCAGCTGATCGAGCGCGAGACCGCCGAAATGCTGGTTGCCGAAAGCGATGGCCGCGTCGCCGGCTATGCCGTGGTGCTGTTTCGCAAGGGCAGCGGCGTCGCCCGTCTCTATTCCATCGCCGTCGGTCCCTTCTTCGGCCAGCTCGGCATCGGCCGTCAACTCCTGGCGGCAGCGGAGGAGGCGGCCTTCGAGCACGACCGTATGATGCTGCGCCTCGAAGTGCGCGAAGACAATCATCGCGCCATCCGCGTCTACGAGCAGGCCGGCTACCGCAAGATCGGCCGCGAGCCGGACTACTATGAGGACGGCGCCACCGCGCTACGCTACGAAAAGACGCTGCGCGGCGACGTGCCGATCGCCACCATGGTGCCGTTCTATCCGCAGACCTGCGAGTTCACCTGCGGACCATGCTGCCTGATGATGGCGATGGCCAATTTCGACCACGGTTTCGTGCCCGATCCGGTGATGGAAATCCGCCTGTGGCGCGAGGCGACCACTGTCTTCATGATGTCTGGGCCTGGCGGTTGCGAGCCGTTCGGACTGGCGGTGGCCGGCTATGAAAGCGGGCTCGCGGCGGAGATCTTCGTCTCCTTCCATGGCGCGCTGTTCCTGCAATCGGTGCGCAGCGAGGACAAGCGCCGGGTGATGGAGCTTGCCCAGGTCGACTTCCGCCGCCGCGCGGAACTTTACGGCATTCCGGTGAATTACCGTTCATTCGCCCTCGACGATGTTCGCAACGCCATCGCCGGGGGAAAGCTGGTGCTGGTGCTGATCAGCGGCTTCCTGATGTTCGGCAAGAAGGTTCCGCACTGGGTGCTGGCGATCGGCGACGACGGCGACCATATCCTGATCCACGATCCCTGGGTCGAGGACGAGCGGCAGGAGACGATCCTTGATGCGGCCAATATTCCCGTGCCTTACGGCATCTTCATGAACATGGCGCAGTTCGGCCGTGACGGATTGCGTGCCGCCATCATTCTAGGGAAGCGCTGAAGACAATGACCTGGGTCATCCTTACCGGAAGGCAGAACGACCTCGACCAGGTGGCGACGCCGCACAAGATCATCACCAACCGTGATTATCTTGCCCATCCTTCGCTGTTTCGCGGCCAGCGGCCGAAGGTCATCAACCTGTCGAACAATTACGGCTACCAGAGCCGCGGCTACTATGCCTCGTTGCTCGCCGGTTCGCGCGGCCACAAGGTGATCCCGACGGTCGAGACCATGATCGACCTGTCGGAGCGCAAGCTCTACGAGCATGCGCTGCCCGAACTGGAGCTTGCGCTCAACAAATGCCGCAAGGATCTCGGCGGCGTTTTCCCTGCCAAGGTCGCCATCTTCTTCGGCATCGGCCCCTCCAAGGTGTGGGACCGTTTCGCCAAGCTGCTCTTCGACTGGTTCCGCGCGCCGGCGCTGGAGGTTCACATCAAGGACAGCGCCGAATGGGCCTCGATCCGCAAGATCGGCTTCCTGCCGCTGGCCCGCATGACCGATGATGAGGAAGCCTTCTTCCTGCAGTGCCTGGAGACCTACACCAACCGCGAATGGCGAGACACCAAGGGCCGCACCCCGGCGCGCTACACCTTCGCTACGCTGGTCGATCCGCATGAGGAATTGCCGCCGTCCGAGATTTCCTCGCTGCGCTACTGGGCGCGGATCGCCGAGAAGATGGGCGTCGAAATCGAGCCGATCACCAGGAAGGATCTGGCCAAGCTCGCCAACTACGACGCGCTGTTCATCCGCGAGACCACCTCGATCTCCAACCACACCTACCGCTTCGCCCGCCGGGCGCAACAGGAAGGCATGCCCGTCATCGACGATCCGCTGTCGATGATCCGCTGCACCAACAAGGTCTATCTGAACGAGCTGATGACCTACAACAAGGTGCCGGTGCCGCCGACCGTCATCATTGCCGGCACCTCGGATCTGGAGCTGGCAGCGCAGACGCTGGGCTTCCCGCTGGTGTTGAAGATCCCGGATTCCTCGTTTTCGCGCGGCGTCAAGAAATGCGGGAACCTCGAGGAACTGACCCGGCTCGCCACCGAATGGCTGGAGGATTCCGATCTCCTGATCGCGCAGAAATTCATCCCGACCGAATATGACTGGCGTGTCGGCGTGCTCGGCGGTCAGCCGCTGTTTGCCGTGCACTACCTGATGGCCAAGAAGCACTGGCAGATCGTCAACCACAAGGCCAATGGCAAGCCCGACCAGGGCGGCATCAAGACCTTCACGCTGAAGGAGACGCCGCATCATGTCGTCGAGACGGCGGTCAAGGCGGCGCGCTGCATCGGCGACGGCCTCTATGGCGTCGACCTCAAGGAGACCAAGGATGGCGTCTTCGTCATCGAGGTCAACGACAATCCCAATCTCGACCACGGCTGGGAGGATTCGGGCGAGAAGGACGAGGTCTGGGTGCGGCTGACGCAGTGGTTCCTGGACCGGCTGGAGCGGCCCGGGCGGTAGCGGCCGGGAACGGAATTGAGGAACTGGGGAACTGGGGAATTGAGGAACTGGGGAATTGAGGAACTGAAGAACTAGGGAAGTGAGGAACTGAGGAAGTTAGGACGGATGGCTGCGCTAGCCACTCAATTCTCCAGTTCCTCAATTCCTGTTCGCTCAAACTGGGGGAAAAGCATGCTGTTTTTCGTGATCGAGGATTTTCACGGCTGCGACCGCAAGGAGATCTACCGTCGCTTCCGCGACCGGGGCCGGCTGAAGCCGGATGAGCTTGTCGTCCACCACAGCTGGATCGCGGCAGATATGAGCCGCTGCTTCCTGTTGGTGGAAGCCGACGACGTCACGCTCCTGCAGCGTTGGGCCATCGAATGGAATGATCTGGTGGAGTTCGAGATCATTCCAGTCGCCACCAACAAGGACATGGTTGCGGCTTTGGCCGGGCATCTCTGACCGCAGCCATTTGCTTAATTTGGAGCGAACCGTCTAACCGCAGCTTAAGCCCATCATGCTACCCGCAGATATTGAGGGTTGCTTGGGGATTTTGAATAGATGATGAAGCTGTTTCAATCGGGAAGTTGCGGCCAGATACTATATTTCTGCCTGCTGCTTTTCCTTGTTGGATTCGATTTTGCCAAGGGCCCGATCGAGCATTTTCTGGTTGGAACAAAAGAGGGCATCCAGGATCAGGTCTACGCATCCAACGGCGCCAATATCGCCCAGAGCCAGAGGTCCTTTGTCGAAGGGTTGAAGACTCCCGATCAAGGCATGCATCCACAGCCGGAGTCGGTGCGAGAGCATGCCTCGGGCATGGTGGTTCAGGCGCTCGCCATGGAGGCAAAGAACTCCGCCATCGGAACGATCTACATCTCCATGCTCGTGGCGATGGGCTTCGCGACCATTGTTGCGATGATATGGATGGTGTTGGCGCGTGTGCGTGACATTGGCTGGCCAGCCACGGTGGGTTTCGGCGTTCTTGCTCCGAAACTGGCTGTCTCGGTTCTTCCGGGAAGCCTTCCGCCGCTTACCTTCGAGGTCCTGCAATACGGCTTCATCGCCGCGATCATACTGCTCGGGTTCGTGCCGGGCGGATTTGCCCACGGGCCTCGGGCCGAGCCGGTGAGGCAGGCCGTCGCAGCGGAACCGGCCCGGCGCATTCCAGGTCAATTCGGCCAAAGGATGCGACCGTAGGCTTACTACGGGGATGCTTGATCGGCGAAATTAGCCATAAGCGCCGGCGATCTGACGGCGCGCGCGCATTCCTCGATCAGCCAATCGCGGAATGCCGCCACAACGTCGCGCCGGGCGCTGCGCTCTGGGATCGTCAGGCAATAGGGCTGGCGCAGGTCCGCCGTGCGGAGGACCGGCCGAACCAGCCGGCCGTCTTCGAGCGCCTGGGCGCAGTAGATTCCCTGGGCGAGCGCCACGCCTAGCCCTGAAATGGCGAGGTCGAGCGCTGCCCGTGACGAGTTTGCCGACAGGCCGCGCCGCGCCGATCGGCCCGGATCGATCCCCGCCGCCTCGAACCAGTTGCGCCAGGACGGGAACGACGCGCCGGTCGGTCCCCAGTCCGTATGGATCAGCGGCAGGCCGGCGAGGCCGTCACGCTTCATCGCGCCGGTCAGCGCCGGCGCGCAGACGGGATAGACGGCGTCCCGGACGATGTCCTCGGTCGGGTGCTCGCGATAATGCGGACCGTAAGAGAGCCTGATGTCGATCAGCTCGCGGTCGAACGGCACCGGATCGTCGTCGCCCCTGAGCGAGATGTCGACGGCGCCGTGGCTGGCGACAAAGCCGGAGAGACGCTCGGAAAGCCAGCCCATCGCCATGGAAGGCGGCACCGACACGACGAGCCGGGGGCGGAATGCGCCGCCGCTGACCTCGCGCGAGACGCTGCCGATCTCCTGGAAGGCCATGGTCAACCTGGGCAGCATCTCCACGCCGGCTTCGGTCATCACGACGCGCCGGTTGACGCGATGGAACAGCTTGCGGCCCATCTGCGCCTCGACGGTGCGGATGAGCTGGCTGACCGCGGCCGCCGAGATCGACAGCTCTTCCGCAGCCGCGACAAAGCTCCCGGCGCGCGCCGCCGCCTCGAAGGCTTGCAGTCCTTTCAGTGAGGGTAGCGTGGCCACGGGCAATCCATAAGATAAGTTGAACTTATCTAGATTGCAGAAATCCTCATTTTTAGAAAGGTTTCTTTGTGGCTAATGTGCGTGAACAAAGTCGAGCAGCCGGAACGAACCATGGACCATCGCGACGTCATCGCATCGCTTACCAATGAGGAGCGCAGTCGCCTGACCGGCAAGTCGGACGGCCCGGGGCTCATTCAGCTCGCTGCCCATTTCGGCGCCATCCTGCTGCTCGGAGGCCTGATCGCCGCCAAGGTGCCGTTCTGGCCGTTGCTGATGCTACCGCAAGGCATATTGATCGTCTTCCTGTTCACGCTGCTGCATGAGACGGTGCATCGCACCGCCTTCGAGACGCAGTGGCTGAACGATGCCGTCGCGCGGCTGTGCAGCCTGGCGATCGTACTGCCCGCCGACTGGTTCCGCTATTTCCATTTCGCCCACCACCGCTTCACCCAGGATCCGGACAACGACCCGGAACTCGCCTTTCCGAAGCCCGAAACCCTGCGGCAATACATCGTCCAAGTTTCGGGTCTCCCGGTATGGTGGGGCCACTTCAAGACGCTCTACACCAACGCGACTGGTGGTGGCCATGAGACCTACGTGCCCCCGAAGGGGCGTCCGAAGGTGCGCGCCGAGGCGCGCGCCATGATCGCCGTCTACGCCGCCGTGCTGTTGCTCGCGCTCTGGTTCAAGGCAACGGTGCTGCTTTACGTTTGGATCCTGCCGGCGCTGCTCGGACAGCCGTTCCTCAGGCTCTATCTGCTCGCCGAGCACGGCCGTTGCCCCTTCGTCGCCAACATGCTGGAGAACACCAGGACGACGCTGACCAACTGGTTGGTGCGCAAGCTTGCCTGGAACATGCCCTTCCATGCCGAGCATCACGCCTATCCCGGCGTGCCATTCCATCGGTTGCCGGAGTTCCACGGGCTGATCGAGCGCCATCTCAAGTTGATTGAGCCCGGCTATGTCAGCTTCCACGAAAAGTACATCGAGACGCTACGCTGAGCGTTCTCCATTCATCCGGACCGGCGCAGAGCCGTCCCCGTTCTCAGCAGCCGGTTGATCTCCGCCGCCGTCGACGGCACGCCGATCAGGTAGCCTTGCGCCTCGACGCAGCCGGCCTCGCGCAGCATGTCGAGCTGCGCTTCTGTCTCGACGCCTTCGGCGGTGACGGTGATGCCGAGTTGCGCGCCGAGCCCGATCACTGCGCGCACGATCGCCGCGGTGTCGCGGTTATCGATGTCGCGGATGAAGGAGCGGTCGATCTTTATCTTGTCGACCGGGAAGCGCCGGAGATAGCCCAGCGAGGAGTAACCGGTGCCGAAATCGTCGAGCGCGATGCGGATGCCGAGATCGCGCAGCTGGCCGAGCGTCTTCAGCACAGTGTCGCTCTCGTCCATCAGCACCGTTTCGGTGATTTCGAGCTCCAACCGGTCGGCCGGCACACCGGAGAAGGCCAGCGCCGCAATCACGCTGCGGGCAAAGGTGCCGCTCTTGATCTGCACGGCCGAGACGTTGACGGCGATGCGCATCGCATGCGGCCAGCCCGCTGCCGCCGTGCAGGCCTTCCGCAGCGCCCAGTCGCCCAATTGCACGATCAGCCCGGTTTCCTCGGCGGCCGGTATGAAATCATCGGGCGACACCCGGCCGCGCGTCGGCGAATGCCAGCGCATCAGGGCTTCAGCGCCGACGACCTCGCCGGAGGGGATGTTCATGATCGGCTGGAACTCCAGCTCGAACTCGTGCCGTGGCAGCGCTGCCTCGAGGTCGGTTTCGAGCACCTGCCGCGCCCGCACCATCGCATCCATGCCGGGCTCGAAGAACCGGTAGACGTTGCGGCCCTCGCTCTTGCCGCGATAAAGCGCCATGTCGGCATTCTTCAACAGCGTGTCGGCATCCTTGCCATCGTTGGGGTAGAGCGCGATGCCAAGGCTGATGCCGACATGCATGTCGCGGCTCTTGTCGCGATAGGGCTTGCCGATGACTTCGACAATGCGCTTGGCCAGCCTTTCGGCGTCGTCGGCGCCCTTGACGTTGAACTGGATGATGGCGAATTCGTCGCCGCCGAAGCGGGCGACGACATCCGTTTCGTTGCGCAGGCAGCGCTGCAGCCGTTCGGCCACGCATTTGAGCAGCCAGTCACCGGCCGGGTGCCCAAAGGTGTCGTTGACCGCCTTGAAGCGGTCCAGGTCGAGCGAGAAGATCGCCATCGGCGCGACCGTCGCCTCGCTCAAGGCCTTGTCGAGGCGCTCGCGGAACATCGAACGGTTGGGCAGGTTGGTCAGCGTGTCATGATGCGCGAGATGGGTCATGCGCTCTTCGACAAGCTGGCGCTCGGTGACGTCGTCGAAAGTTGCCACCCAGCCGCCGCTCATCGGTCGTCGTGTGACCAAAAGCGTCCTGCCATCGCTAAGGTGGCGGTATGTCGAGTGTATTTTCGCCGCTTTCCGGCAGGCTTCGGTCTTGGCGACTTCGCTATCGACATCGATCTTCGTATAGATGCCGAGCTCCACCAGCCGTTCGAGCGCGTCACGATGGGTCGTTCCCAGCGGGAAATCCGCGGCGGTCACGTTGTAGAGTTCCAGAAAACGCTCATTGCGGACAATCATCTTGCCGTCCGCGTCATACATCAGCAGGCCTTGCGACATGTTGGCCAGCGCTGCGTCGAAGCGACGATGCTGCTCTTTCAGCTCCAGCTCGGCGCGCCGCTGCACGGTGATGTCCTCGTAGATCGACACCCAGCCGCCCGAAGCCAGCGGCCGATGCGAGATGTCGATGATGCGGCCATCCGACAGCGTTTCCTCATAGGTCGAGGGCTTCGCCCCGTCGATATAGGGCTTGCGGATGGCGTATAGATCCGCCGCGCTGTGCGAGGCGACGCCGATCTCGACGCTGTGCTGGAGGATGTCGAAGAAGCGTATGCCGGGCCGCACGATGGCGGGGTCGAGGCAGAAGATGTCGAGGTAGTGGCGGTTGCAGATGATCATCCGCTCGTCGGCGTCGAACATGCACAGGCCGTGCGACATGTTCTCGACGGCAGCCGAGAAGCGTTCGTTCTGCTCGCGCAATTCGTCTTCGATACGCTTTGTCGGGCCGATGCCCGCCGCGCGGCGCCTGCGCGCGGGCGAACCAGCCTTGACCTGAGCGACGGGCATATTCGCGCCTGCGGACCGTGAACTGACCGGCTACTGTGGTAGTCTCCGGTTAATTTAGCGTTTGTTCAGCTGGCGGAATGCAGCGTAACCGTTGCCTGACGCCTCGCTTCGAGCGCCGTGAAGCGCTCGTCCTGGGAGGCCGTTTCAGCCCGATCTATGGGGTGACCGTTGCAACGGTTCTGTCCCTTGGCGCCCTCGCTGGGTGGCGCACAATCCGGTAGACCGCCGCCGGCGGAACGTTCAGCATAGTGCGTCCTATATGCGTTGCGCTGAGGCCTAATCCCTCAAGGATCGGTCGCGCGACCGGGCATCGCGGACCGTAGGTGAATTGGTAGAATGCCCCGCCAGGCTTCAGATGCGCGAAAGCCCCGTCGAGGATTGCTATCACCTTGTGGTCGGGCTCAGCAGCGGCAAGCCACTGATGGCCGCCCCGACGGATGCCTCATTGCGGAATTTGATATCCCCCACGCGGGCGGCGTCCATGCGAAGCACGCGCGCCCGCGGAAAACGGGTTTCCAAATGCCGCGCGAAATTTGCGCCGTATTCGACGAGGGTGAGGTCTTCCGGCCGCACGCCTCGCTCGAGCAGTTTTGCCGTGAAGACGCCGGTGCCGGGCCCAAGCTCGATAACAGGACCGGTTCTGGAAGTGATGTCCTGCGTCATGATCCTGGCAAGCGCGCTGCCGGACGGTGCGATTGCCGCAACCCGGAGCGGAGCGGCAAGCCAGGACCGAAAAAACATCCAGAAATCGTTCTGCATCCACGTCCTCGGAAGAAGCCAGTGAGAATTCGACGAGGATCTGGATAGCGGCTGCTTGTGCACGGCACAGTAACAGAGGGCGCCAATGCATTTGCGGAGAACGCCAACGACAAAGGCGAACTCGGGGCAGCACCGGTTTAGTGCATGAGGCTGTCGGAAGCCGCCCGTTTCAGGCCGCTGAAGTTGAGTTCCCGCCAGCGGTTGGGGGTCGTGCCCTCCCACTCCCGGAATGCGCGATAGAACGAGCTCGCATCCTGGTAACCGAGCAGGCAGGCGACCTCGTCAATGTCGGCCGTTGGATCCGATAGTAATTGCCTGCCGAGTTCCTGTCGCGCCTCGACCAGAAGCTCGCGGAAGCTCGTTCCTTCCTCGGTGATTCGCCGCTGCAGCGTGCGTTCGCTCGTTCCAAGCTCACGCGCGATGTCGGAAAGCTCTGGTCTCCCACTCGCCAGATTTCTCTTCAGAACGATCTTCACCTGCTCGGCCACGGAGCTTTTTGCCAGAAGCTCGCCCAGCGCTGCAGCGAGCGCCGGTGTGAGGATATCAAGAAGCTCGGGGTTGTGGCCGGGAAAAGGGCGATCGAGATCGCTGGACCGCAGGACCAGCAGGTCGCGCCGGGCGCCATAGCGGACCGGACATCCGAAGTAGTCCCGGTGTACGTGGCTCTCAGCATCGGGACGCGTGAGTTCGACACGCCAGGGCGTAAGATGCTGTCCCGTTCCCCGTCGGCCGAGTTCGACGACCATGGCAAAGGCGACGTCGGTGGCAATCGCGGGCGCCGGCTCCGTGGCGTAAAGCCATTCGGAGCTTATCGTGCATCCGCCGGCCGCTTCGGCAACATTCAGCTGCTCGGGCGTGCAGAGCCGCTTGAAGCGCGCGATGCGGGCTATGCCGTCACGGTAATCTCGCGCGTGAAAGGCGGCCAGCGTGGAGGGTGGATGGATTGCGGTGTCGGCGGCCTGGACCAGCTTTATGCCCAGAGTCGGTTCCGCGGACAGTTCTTCAAGGGCCCGCCAGAGCGCGAAATATTGAGCGGTGGTGACAAAGGCTTTTTCGCTGAGATGAAGGGAGGCGGGAAGCCGGGCCTGCCGCAACACCCCGGACGCAGGCAGGCCGAGGCGCTCCACGGCGTTCCAGAATGCGCGAGGCACCTTGCATTTGTCGGCCGGAATCCCGCTCATCTTCTTTCCTTCACCGCATCTGGCTTAGGATGAGGCGGTCGAACATGCGATCGCCCAACCACTTCCTGACACCGATCATCATTTTCGCATACTTGCCGGCGGCGTATCGGGTCCGCGGTCTGGTCGACCTGACGGCGGTCGAGACCACATCGGCGATGACGCGGGGGTCGCTGCCGCGGCCATGGCCGTAGCTCGCTTTCGTCGTATTCGCCACCGTTTGGGCCACTTTGGCATAGGCGCTAGCCCCTGATCGCTTTAGAAGCCCGTCAGCGACGACGTCGCCAAATCCGGTTTCGATCAGGCCGGGCTCGACGACCACGACCGTGATGCCGAAGGGTGCGAGTTCGAGCCGAAGGCTATCCGACCAGCCCTCCAGCGCATGCTTGGTCGCATGATACCAGGCGCCGAGCAGGGTATAGATCTTGCCGCCCATCGAGGTGATGTTGACGATCGTGCCGGCCTTCTTCTTGCGCATGGCCGGCAGCAGAAGTTGCGTCAGCCGGGCCGGACCAAAGACGTTGACCTCGAACTGATAGCGCGCTTCATCGAGTCCGATATCCTCGACCGGCCCGTAGAGACCGAACCCCGCATTGTTCACGAGCACGTCGACACTGTCGACTTCGGCGAGGACGCTGGCGACAGCCGCGTCGATCTCCGCGCCTTTCGAAATGTCCATGCGCAACGGGCGTGCCCCGAGCGCCGCGAGGTCTTCCATCCTGTCGATCTGGCGCGCGGCCACATAGACCTGAAAGCCGTCCTGAATCAGGCGCTTGGCGATTTCCTTGCCCATGCCGGAGGATGCGCCGGTCACGAGCGCTGTCTTTTTCTGTCTGTCAAACATGATTGCCTCTCATCTTGCTTGAGCCCAATCTAGGGTCGAGCAGAAGTGCCATTCACTGACAGAGCGCGCCAGCACAGTAGCAGATTACGCCAAACTTGCCGCGCCTCTCGCGCGGCAGCATTCTTTCACGTCGTGGAATTCGCAGCGACGAAAGACGGACGCTTCGCTTCGAGCGCCGTAAAGCGCTTCAGGAAAGCCGTCTGCGCCCAGGTCACCGAACGTGGCGTGAAGTCGAAGCGCTCGATGGAAAAACCGCGTGGCCGGCCGAAATACTCGGTCGCTTCCGCCGTGGAGAAGCCAGCAAGCAGCGTCGCTTCGTAGTAGGCGGCGATCTGGTCGGCGCGCTTGATCTCCTTGCGCAAGGCGGCACCGAGGTCCGCCGGCAGCGAAAAACGCAGATGGATGGCGCGCTGCAGGCGCAACTCACAATCCTTGTAGGAGCCGCCCATGACCGACTTGAACGGCGAGATCATGTCGCCGATGACGTATTCCGGCGCATCGTGCAGCAGCGCCGCCAGCCGCGCGTCGGCAGAGGCCGCCGGCACCAGTTCGCAAAATAGCGCCTCCACCAACAGCGAATGCTGCGCGACCGAAAAGGCGTGCTCGCCGCTGGTTTGGCCGTTCCAGCGCGCCACACGGGCAAGCCCATGCGCGATGTCGGCGATTTCGATGTCGAGCGGCGAGGGGTCGAGCAGGTCGAGGCGCCGGCCTGACAGCATGCGCTGCCAGGCGCGCGGCGGCGCCCCGGCGCGATCGGCGGCCATCAGGCCTCCTCCACGCCGGCGGCGTCCTGCGGAAAGCCGAATTTGGCGAAAGGCGGGATGGCGAGCGAAACTGTGACTCCGTCGGCCATGATCGGCTGACCGGCGTCGAGCGCCGCCTTGACCCGGTCGATGCGGGCAATCGCAAGGCCGGTCGCGCCGGCGGTCGAGCCAAGCGTGCCGACAGGCCGGCCGGCGACCGTCAGTTCCGTGCCTGGACCGGGCAGGGGGACTTGCGCGGAAGCGATCAGAACACGCCGCCTGGCAGTGCCGCGATGCTGCATGCGCGAGACCACTTCCTGGCCGACATAGCAGCCCTTCCTGAAGCCGACTCCGCCGGTCTCGTCGAGCAGCACATCATGCGGGAAGGCGTCGCCGAGGGGATAGTCGGTTCCACTTTCGGCAATGCCGTTGGCGATGCGCAGCGCCTGCCACGCGGCGGCGTCGCCACCATCCGACGCGGCGCCATAGCTGCGCTGGACCGCGACGTTACGGAAGCGGGTATCGGCGTGCGTCGTTGAATCGGAATCTGAGGCGGTTGAATCTTCGTTCCACTTGACGGTAACAAGCACCTGATCCTGCTTGGCAATCTCGGCCTTGGCTCTTAGCCGGTACAGCATCAGCCGGCGCACGAAATCGTCGGCGACATCGGCTCGGCATTCGAGCAGGAAGCCATTCTCGTCGGTGCGCGAGATGAGGAAGTCGAACAGGATCTTGCCTTGCGGGGTCAACAGCGCGCCGGGCTTCGCTTCGCCGGGATTGAGCGCGTCGAGATCGGTGGTGAGGATGTTCTGCAGGAAATGCTCGGCTTCCGGGCCTGACACGGAAATGAGGGCGCGGTCTTTCAGCAGGGCAAAGGGCATGGATGGAAATTGAGCCTGATCTTGCAAAACGGTCAGCCTTTACGTAAGCCCCTGACACTCCCCCCGCAAGAGACCGAAACGCCCATGGCCACCACCTACGACCTCATCCTGACAGGCGGCACGGTGGTCAACCATGACGGCGAGGGTTTTCGCGACGTCGGCGTGCGGGCGGGGCGCATCGCCGCGATAGGCGATCTCGGCCAGGCTTCCGCCGGCGAGACGATCGACTGCAAGGGCCTGCATATCTTGCCCGGCGTCGTCGACAGCCAGGTGCATTTCCGCGAGCCGGGATTGGAGCACAAGGAGGATCTGGAGACCGGTTCACGCGCGGCCGTGCTGGGCGGCGTCACCGCTGTCTTCGAGATGCCCAACACCAACCCGCTGACCACCAGCGAGGCCGCCCTTGCCGACAAGGTGCGGCGCGCCACGGGCCGCATGCATTGCGATTTCGCTTTCTGGATCGGCGGCACCCGCGACAATGCCGAAGACGTCGCCGAACTCGAACGGCTTCCGGGCGCGGCCGGCATCAAGGTGTTCATGGGTTCGTCTACCGGCGACCTGCTGGTCGAGGACGACGAAGGCGTCGCCTCGATCCTGCGCAACACACGCCGCCGTTCCGCTTTCCATTCGGAGGACGAATTCCGGCTGCGGGAGCGGCTGGGCGAAAGGATCGAGGGTGACCCTTCCTCGCATCCGGTCTGGCGCGACGAGATCGCCGCATTGCGCTGCACCGAGCGGCTGGTGCGCATTGCCAGGCAGACGCGCGCGCGCATCCACGTCCTGCATATCTCGACCGCGGAAGAGATCCTCTTCCTCGAACAGCACAAGGATGTCGCGACCTGCGAGGCGACGCCGCACCATCTGACGCTCGCCGCCGATGATTACGCCCGACTGGGCACGCTGATCCAGATGAACCCGCCGGTGCGCGCCGCGCGCCATCGCGACGGCGTCTGGCACGGCATCTCGCAAGGCATCGTCGACGTTCTGGGCTCGGACCACGCTCCGCACACGCTCGCCGAGAAGGCAAAGCCCTATCCGGCCTCGCCATCCGGCATGACCGGTGTGCAGACGCTGGTGCCGATCATGCTCGACCACGTCAATGCCGGAAGGCTGACCCTGCAGCGCTTCGTCGACCTTTCCAGCCACGGTCCGCAGCGCATTTTCGGCATGGCGCGCAAGGGCCGCATCGCTGCCGGCTACGACGCCGACTTCACGGTCGTCGACCTCAAGCGCCGCCAGACCATCACCAACGCGCAGGCCGGCTCGAAGGCTGGCTGGACGCCCTATGACGGCAAACAGGTCACCGGCTGGCCGGTCGGCACCATCGTGCGCGGTAGACGCGTCATGTGGGAAGGCGAGATCGTTACGCCTGGACAGGGCAGGGCGGTGGAGTTCTCCGAGGCGCTGGCGAGGTAGCTATTCCGCCACATTGGATTTTTCCGCTCTTTCCACGGCGAACGGTGGGGTACTGCAGTTCCGTCAATGGAGATAACGGAAGATGCGTTCCATGAACGGCAAATATGCGCTCCTGAAAATCTTGCATGTCTCCGCGCTGGCCACAGTGGTCGGCTGGTATGGTTTCGGAACGCAGAGTCTGGCGCGAAATCTCGAAGCGAATTATTCGGATATCGACGAAATGGCGTTCAAAAACATGGTTATAGAAGGTGACTGCGATGAAGCATTTCATTCTATTTGGCATAGAGTGGCGACTGGTGAAGTAAGTCCTACAGAAATATTTGAAGTATATATAGAGAATGGGACAATTGTCCTGGACGATTTGCATAAATATGACATGGATCGCAATAAAGTATCATTGATGCTTCAAATGAAGATTTTTGGCCGCGGCAGCCGTGGAAGCGATGATCGATTGATGCATCGCTTGTCGTCACCGGAGATTGCTCAACCTGGGGGCAAAAAAGTAAGAGCATGCCTGGCTGCCTCTAAAGGCTCTGGAGAAGCCGTGCAAGAATGCATTGAGACCGCCGAAGCCATGGGCATCACCGAAGACTTCATGAACTTCTACTTCTATGCCGACGAGGTTATGGACAATGCCGCTAGGGTGAAATGCGGAAGAAATTAAACGTGCGGATTGTCAATCTCCGGCAACAAAAAACATCCACTGGCCGGCCGGCGTAATGCCGACGCGGTAGAAGATGTAGGCGCCGAACTGCTTCATGTCGTTATAGTCGCCGGCGGTGACGATCTTGAACAGCTCGACGCGCTGCTTGGCGTCGAGCTTGTCGAGAGGCAGGGCGAAGAAATACGGCCAGACATAGAGTTCCTGCGGCGTGCCGGCATCGACATGGACGTAGCCGGCGCTCAGCACCTCTTCCATGATGGCGAGGATTTCCTGACCCTCCGAGTCGCCGGCAAGCCCCTTGAGGAAGGTGATCGGATCGCCCTCGATGTCGCCCAGCGACAGCTGTGTCATCGAATCGCCCTTGCCGATCAGCGGCCTGAGCTTCTCGATGTCGCCGCTCCGGCAGGCCTCGACGATCAGATCATGCATGCGCTTGACCGGTTCCGGCAGCTTGGCGAGGTCGTAGACGACTTCCGGCGGCGGTGCGTCCGGGTCGGAGTTCGGGCTGGCGGTACCGCCGTCGTTCGCAGGCCCTTCCGGCTGGCTCTCCTCGGGCGCGTTGCCCGGCTGGCTGGTGGCGGGCGGGGTCGTGCCGAGCGGATCGGGCATCGGCACGGCGCTGCCGGGCGGCGCCATGTCGTCATCGGCCGATGGTGTCGCCGGCGAGGGCAGGTCCTCGCGTTTGATCTCGCTCAGGGCATGGGCAGGGCTGATCGTGAGGCTGAGCGCCAGCGGAATCGCGGCGCAGAAGGCGGCAAGCCAGAGGCTGAAAACCAGGCCGCGCGGCTGGCCTGAGGTCGAAAAATTCACCGCCTGCCTCTCCATGTGCCCAAGCCCGCCGGGCTGCTCGGGCCGGTTGGGTGCCTTTGATGCAATGATGCCCAAACGGCGCGCCGCCGTCAAAGAACCGGGCTCAGTGCTTCAGCCGCTCCGGTTCGAAGGCGCCGGCGATCACCTTTTCACGCATGCGGTCGAGCAGGGCAAGAGCCGAGGTTTCGCCATTTGCGCGCAGCATCTCGCCAAACGCGGTTTCAAGCGCTGCCTCGGCGATGATTTCCGGCTCGATGCCGGCCGACAATCCTTCCGCCCACGCCTCGCTGTGGCTCTCCACGGCGGTCAGGCGCTTCTCCTCCCTGACCAACGCGTCGATGTCGTTGACGGCATGTTCCATTGCGATGTCCACCCTGTTCAAGCGGCGATCCTTTGTGCAGACCGGGCCTGGGCTGTCCCTTTCACACGCGGGCTTGAGTAACCTTTTGTAAATACGACATTTTTGGGGTCGTACCCGCCAAAATCCGTCGCGTTGCAAAAGCCTGCGTTCGATAGTTTCCAAACTTAGCCGATTAGGCCGGCGAGCGGCACCAAAACCTTCAGTTTGAGTTAATTTCACATCCGCGCCGTAACGTTTCGTTAACGCTGTTGCAGAAGTGCAACATAAGGATTGCACCAAGATGGCGGCATAGACAAGCGCTGGTTCTGAAAACCTGTGGGTGGCGAGGGGGCGGGAGGCCGGATGCCGTCAGTTGCCGTAGCGCGAGGCGATGTCGCGCGACAGCGTCTCGCCTTCCTTCATGTAGCGGCTGATGGCTTCCGTCGCCGAGGCCGTGCATTGCGTATAGGTGCCGCCGAAGGAACGGTAGCCGCGATTGAAGGAAGCGATGAAGCGGGCGCGCCGCTCAGGGTCGGGGTTTTCCGATGCCAGCAGCTTTTCCATTTCGACCCGCCACTGGTCGCCCTTCTCGCCGCAGAGATTGCGCAGGAAATGAAGCGATCCCAGCACTTCCGCCAGCCGCATCAGCCCAGGCTCGAACGGCGCCTCGGCGGCGAGCGCCGGCGGCGCCGTCAGCGTCATGCTGGCGGCAAGCCATGCGGCAAGGAAGGGTGAGGCGCGGGTCATCAGGACCTTGTCGTGACGGGATAAGGCTTTGTGGCGAAACATTTTGTCGCCTGCAAGGCGATTTTCGCGGCCCTACGGTCCTGTATTTCCCCGAGCCCCCAGCAATTCCTCCGCCACCTCGAAAACGTCTCCCGCCAGCGGCATGGTGGCCATCTCGGCCAGCGTATAGAACGCCGCCGTCTCGGCATCGTCGCTGGCCACCGGCTCGCCGCCGGCGTAAGCCGCGCCGAACACCGTCAGCAGATAGTCGACCGCGTGATTCTCACCGCTGCCATCGATGTGGATATCGCGCAGCGGGCGGTAGCCATCTGCCCGCAACCCGGTTTCCTCCTCGAGCTCGCGCGCCGCCGCTTGCGCCAGCGACTCGCCAGGCTCGACCTTGCCGCCCGGATAGGCATAGAGCCCTTGCGACGGTGGCCGCGCCCGCTTGACCAGAAGTACCTTGTCGCCGCGCACGATCGCGACGGAAACGGCCGGTATGATCTTGCGAGCCTCGTTCATGCGCTTCGAATCGCGTCAGTTGCTGGCTGAGGTTATGGACCGGACAGCTCTAGCGGTTACAGTGCTGCGGTTCCATCGCCACTTTCACGGCGATCCCGATCGAAGAGCCAAAGCCATGAGCGGACGCTTTGCCCTTACCGCCACGCCGGAGCAGACGGCCGCCTTTCTCGGCCTGGCGGAGCTGGAGGCGTTTCCGGCCCGCTACAACATCGCACCGACGCAGCCGGTGCTGATGGCGCTTGCGGGTCCGCCAAGGGCGCCGGGTTCCAACCTGCCGGACCGGCAGGCGATGCTGGTGCGCTGGGGGTTGATCCCGGCTTGGGTCAAGGACACGCGGGAATTCCCGCTGCTGTTCAATGCCCGCTCGGAATGGGCGGCGGAGAAGGCTTCGTTCAAGACCGCCATGCGCCATCGCCGCGCTTTGGTGCCGGCCTCCGGCTTCTATGAATGGCAGCAAGCCGGCGCGGGTGCCGCGGGCCAGCCTTACTGGATCCGTCCCAGGCATAGTGGGCTCATTGCCTTTGCCGGACTGATCGAGACCTACGCCGAGCCGGGCGGCTCCGAGATGGACACCGGCGCCATCCTCACCACCCGTGCCAGTTCGGGCATCGCCCATATCCACGACCGCATGCCGGTGGTGATCGAGGAGCGCGACTTCGCCCGCTGGCTGGATTGCCGCACGCAGGAGCCGCGCGATGTGCTCGACCTGTTGCGGCCGGCTCACCCTGATTTCTTCGAGGCAATTCCGGTTTCCGACCTTGTCAACAAGGTCGCCAACACTGGGCCGGAGATTCAGGAGCGGGGCATTGTCGGGCCACAACCCGGGAAGGTCAGGCGCCAGAAGCCCGGCGCGGACGACAGTCAGATGACGCTATTCTAGCGAAGCCTGTGGAGGCCTTCATTTCCAGGCGCTTGTTCGCGCCCTCATCGCCAGCGCCCAGCGCCGGCTGCGTGCCTGTTCAGGCAGCGCGCGGCGAGATGAACTTCTGCGCCGGCTTCTTCTTCTTCGCGGTGTGAAGAAGGGCGGCGACAATCGCGGCCGGTCCGATAGCCCTGTATTGGTTGGCGAGCGCCGGTTGCTTGGCTCGGCTCGGTTCCTGCTTGCTTCGTGGCATTGGTCTCTTCCCTGGTAACATTTCTGTGTCCGCGTTTGATGGCCGATTCCGACCAAATCGTGACGCCTGGCGATCTAGCCGGCGAATGTTTCATCACTGTGCCGACATGTTTAATAAAATGTTTCACTGTCTCATAAGCTGTGACCCGGCGACTCGTTTGCTCAAAGTTGCGACTTGACGGCAACACTCGCCAGGGCGATAAAGCCGCGCATGAAAACGTTTTTCGCCATTTGTGGCATTTGCATTATTGGCTAGCCTCGCGCTGGTCCGGACGTTTTCGCCTCATCTTTCCCCAGATTGGACAAACGCCCCGGCCAGCAGGCTGGAGCCCGATTTGCGCCTCGGCGCGGGCCGGCTCCATCCAAGACAGTAACGGACCGGGAGGGCACGCATGTCCAACGCATCGAAGGGTCTCAGCCTCTACAACACGCTGACGCGGACGCAGGACGATTTCGTCCCCATCGATCCGCTGAATGTGCGCATGTATGTCTGCGGCCCGACGGTCTACGACTTTGCCCATATCGGCAATGCGCGGCCGGCGATCGTCTTCGACGTGCTGTTCCGTCTGCTGCGCCAACTCTATGGCGAGGAGCACGTTACGTATGTGCGCAACATCACGGATGTCGACGACAAGATAAATGCCCGGGCGCTGCGTGATTTCGGCAGCCAGATCGCGTCGGGAAAGCTGTCGCTCAACGAGGCGATCCGCCACGTCACCGAAAAGACCGCCGACCAGTATCACAAGGATGTCGCTGCCCTTGGCTGCCTCGAGCCGACCTTCGAGCCACGCGCCACCGAGTTCGTCGCCCCCCGTGCCGACGGCAAGGCCGACATGCTGTCGCTGATCGGGCAACTCATCGAGCGCGGCCATGCCTATGAAGCCGAGGGCGAGGTACTGTTCGACACCGCCTCGATGCCCGACTACGGAGAACTGTCCAAGCGCAATCTCGACCAGCAGCAGGCGGGCGCCCGCATCGCCGTCGACGCGCACAAGAAGAATCCTGGCGATTTCGTTTTGTGGAAGCTGTCCTCGCCGGAAGAGCCCGGCTGGGAAAGTCCCTGGGGCAGGGGCCGGCCCGGCTGGCACATCGAGTGCTCGGCGATGTCGGCCGCCTATCTCGGCGAGGTCTTCGACATCCATGGCGGCGGCCTCGACCTGATCTTCCCGCACCACGAGAACGAGATCGCCCAGTCGCGCTGTGCCCACGGCACGAAGGTGATGGCCAATGTGTGGATGCACAATGGCTTCCTGCAGGTCGAGGGGCAGAAGATGTCGAAGAGCCTCGGCAATTTCTACTCGATCCATGAGCTGCTGGAGACCGAGACCTTTGGCGGCCGCAAATGGCCGGGCGAAGTGCTGCGGCTGGCGATGCTGATGACGCATTACCGTGAGCCGATCGACTTCTCCGTGCGCAAGCTGGAAGAGGCCGAAAACACCTTGCGCAAATGGAAGCGCGCGGCCGATCTCGCGCCGGCGGCCGGGCAATTGCCGACGGAGGTCGTTG
>NZ_RZOJ01000730.1:0-1215 GCF_003998845.1 Mesorhizobium sp. M4A.F.Ca.ET.022.05.2.1
TGCCCATATCCTGCCTGTAGTTTTGGTCCTCGCCGGCTCGCCGCAGTTGACGGGTCCGGCAATCCATGATGAACACCGCGACGACATTTTCCTGGGCCGCCGGGCATTGCCCCGCGGTTCGTGCCAGCTTTTAAGCGAAAAACATCCGATGGCAACCGAACGATACAATCCGCGCGCGTCAGAGCCCAAATGGCAGAAGGCCTGGGCCGAAAAGAAGCTGTTCGAGGCCGACAACGCCGATCCGAAGCCGAAATACTACGTGCTCGAGATGTTCCCCTATCCGTCGGGGCGCATCCATATCGGCCATACCCGCAACTATACGATGGGCGACGTCGTGGCGCGCTACAAGCGCGCCAAGGGTTTTAACGTGCTGCACCCGATGGGCTGGGATGCCTTCGGCATGCCGGCCGAGAACGCGGCGATGCAGAACAAGGTCCACCCCAAGGACTGGACCTATGAGAACATCGCCACCATGCGCGAGCAGCTCAAGGTCATGGGCCTGTCGCTGGACTGGGCGCGCGAGTTCGCCACCTGCGACGTCGACTACTACCACCGCCAGCAGATGCTGTTCCTCGACTTCGTCGAGAAGGGGCTGGTGACGCGCAAATCCTCCAAGGTCAACTGGGACCCGGAGGACATGACGGTGCTCGCCAACGAGCAGGTCATCGACGGTCGCGGCTGGCGCTCCGGCGCGCTGGTCGAGCAGCGGGAACTGACGCAGTGGTTCTTCAAGATCACCGACTTCGCGCAGGACCTGCTGGATTCGCTCGAAGGCCTCGACGAATGGCCGGAGAAGGTCAAGCTGATGCAGCACAACTGGATCGGCCGCTCGGAAGGGCTGCTGATCCGCTGGCCGCTGGCCAAGCCGGTCGCCGGCGAGCATGAGCTGGAGGTCTACACGACCAGGCCGGACACTATCTTCGGCGCCTCGTTCATGGCGGTCGCCGCCGACCATCCGCTGGCCAAGAAGGCTGCCGAGGATAATGTCGAGCTGGCCAAGTTCATCGACGAGGTCCGCCACATGGGCACCTCGGTGGCGGCGCTGGAGACGGCCGAGAAGAAGGGCTTCGACACCGGCATCCGCGTCGTCCATCCGTTCGACGAGAACTGGACGCTGCCGGTCTATGTCGCCAATTTCGTGCTGATGGAATACGGCACCGGCGCCATCTTCGGCTGCCCGTCCGGCGACCAGCGCGACCTCGACTTCGCCAACAA
>NZ_RZOJ01000731.1:0-1214 GCF_003998845.1 Mesorhizobium sp. M4A.F.Ca.ET.022.05.2.1
TTCGTGGAGTTTTGGCCGCTGGAGCACGGGGAAAACACCCGGACGCGGGAAACTTGGCGCGACACATAAAGAACGCGCCCGGAAAGTCAAGCCCGGACGGGCTGCGGCGACGCTCGATGCGCCTTGCCGCCGGCAAGGGGAACCAGCCGGCGGCTGCAAGGTTGGCGGTCAAGCGTCTTCCCTGACCGGCGGGGCGGCCTTCTTCCAATCGCCCGTCGTGTTCCACCAGCGGTTGGGATTGGCGCGGTCGTCAAGGCCCTTCGAACGGCTGGCAAGCAGCGGCTGGATGCGGATCACCGGCTCCTCGTAGCTGTGCGCCTGGTAGATCGCCTCGACGACGCGGGCGGCCAGGGCCTGGTCGTCCGGCAATTCGAACGACACCTCGACCGTGCCCGGCCGCTGTCGCAGCAGCGTCTCGGCGCCGGCCGCTGCACCCTCGAGCGGCCGGTAGCGCTCGACGCCGTCGGCCGACTGGAAGGCGTTGCTGTCGTAGCTGCCCATGCCGAGCGGCGTAATGGCGACCACGGCGTCCATGATGCGGTCGACATCGGCTGATGGCGCCTGGAAGCTGACGAGCAGCAACAACTGCATCCGCACGGATTTGGTTTCGAAGCCACTGTCGATCATAAGACGTCTCCCTGCTTGAGGAGGGTCGGTATAGCAGGGGTGCTCCTGACACGGTGATGTCAGCAGCGTGATGTGATTCTACAGGACCTTGCGGATCAGCCGGACGCCGACCAGCGCGATATAGGCGGCGAAGAACAGGCCGAGCGACCAGCCGAAGCCGGAGGGGCCGAAAATATCCATGCCGACACCGATCGCCTGCGGGCCAAGCACCATGCCGACGCCGTAACAGAGCACGAAAGCGGCATTGGCCGAGGCAAGCTCATGGCCCGACAATTGCGAGCCGAGATGGGCAAGGCCGATCGTGTAGAGGGCGGCGACCACGCCGCCCCAGACGAACAGAAGGGCGGCCATCAAATGCCAGTTGCTGGCGAAATGCGGCATGAAGATCGTGCCGGCAAGCCCGACGGCGGCGCAGGCCAGCAGCAGATGACGGCGATCGGAAACGCGATCGCTGATCATGCCGATCGGAATCTGCAGCAGCACGTTGCCAAGGCCGATCATGGTGAGCAGCAGGGCAGCGTCCGCCTCGGAATAGCCGATGCGGTTGCCATAGACGGGGAACAGCGCAAAACCGCCCGTCTCGACGG
>NZ_RZOJ01000732.1:0-1212 GCF_003998845.1 Mesorhizobium sp. M4A.F.Ca.ET.022.05.2.1
ACTTGAATGAGCGCGGCTAGCGCCTGCCCGAACATGTCGCGCTGCGCGGCCATCTCTTTCAGCACCGCCTGGCCGTCGATCTGCTCGGGATCTGGCGGCGGGACGACGCCGTTTGCCAGCAGGATCTGGTTCTGGTCGATCCGCGCGGCCTGACGCTTCGACTGGATGTCAAGGCGCTTCTCGGTCATGGTCATGTCGTGCTGTTCGCGCTTGAACTGCATGTCCTGCGCGGCGGCGTCCGACTTGATCTTTGCATCAGCGACTTTTTGCGCCTGCTCCGCCTCTCGCGCCTTCGCGTCCGCCTGAGCTTTTTGTTGTTCGGCACTAGGCTGCGGAGGCTGGCCGGCTTGCGCCTTGGCATCGGTCACCATCTTTTCCAGAACGTCCTCGACTGATTTGCCGAGGTTGAAGAGGCGCGAGTTCGCGGCGAAGATTTCGACCGCCACTTCCTTAGACAGCTCGCCCTGCTGGATCAGCGGGCCGACAGCGGTCCAATAGGCGCCGGCAGCCTGCATGAACTCGGCCGCCTCGGCCTTCTGCCTGGTGAGGTCCGCCTTGACCGTGGAATCGCTCTCGACGTCGATGCGGTACATCATCGCCAGCCGCTGGGTCAGGAGCTGCTGGATCGACTGCAGCTTGGCCAGCTTCGCCTGCCTCTGTTGTTCGGCCTGCTGAGCCGCCTGCATGGCCTGCTGAAGCTGCTGTTGCTGCTCGGGCGGCACTTGAGCACCCTGGGGCGGTGCCGGCGGCTGCACTGGCGTCAGATCCTGCTGCGTCGGGATGATCTGCACACCGGTCATCTGCTGCAGGGTCTCATGCGAGAACTTCGCCGGGATGATTTCGGCCATCATCACGAAGATGTCGCGCGCGCAGCGCTCCATCATGCGCTGCATCTTCTGAATGCGCAGCGAGCCCCATTGCGTCTTGATGTTCTGCGCCGTGGCGGTCTCGCTCGCCTGGGAAGCGCCGCGCACAATGTCGGAAATGCCAGTGATCTCGTAGATGGCCTGCTTGGTCTGTTCGCGAGCGCTGTAGAGCTCCCGCAGCACCAGAATGAATTTCTCGACCGGCCAGAACGCGACCGCGCCAGAGAGGCCGCCATTGGCTGCCCAGATATCGGCATTGCCGATCGGCACGAATTCGGTGTCATCGGCCGCCAGCATGTTGGCGATGTCGCCAGCGTCGCCGGAATACCAGCCTTTGACTTTCATG
>NZ_RZOJ01000733.1:0-1212 GCF_003998845.1 Mesorhizobium sp. M4A.F.Ca.ET.022.05.2.1
GCGTCAGGGCAAAGCCACGCGATTTCAGGAAATGCGGGAACGGCCGGATGAATTCCAGCACGACGTCATCGACGTCGAGCACCAAAAGCGGCCGGTCGTCGGCGGCAAGCTCCTCGATCTGCCGCGCCGTCTCGGGATCGTCGCTCATACCGAGCGCTCATGGTCGTCATTGCCGAGCGGCAGCGCCCGCAAGGCCTTGCCAACGGCGGCCGGCGGCGTGCCGGTCTCCTCGGCGAAGCGCAGCAGCGTCGGCTCATGGGCAAGGATGAACTGCAGCACGCCCGCCAGAAACCCCGGCTCGCTCGCCGCCCGCCTGATCGAGTGCGCCTCGATGCCGGTGATCGCCAGAAAGCGCGGCAAAAGCTCCGGATCGGCGGCAACGAAGCCGAGTGCCCTGATGGCAAGGGCTTCCGCTTCCTCGCGCATTGACGCTGCGTTTGCCATGACTACCTTTTGTGCGTGGAACTTGAGTCTCTCCGCAGTAACGGCAAGCGTCGCTTGCGGCAAGCCATCACCCTGCGCGGGCCGGAATCCGGACAGCTTTTGGGAGCGGCCGGTTTGCGTTTCGTCAATCATATTGGCGTAGGGTGGATGCGGGTTGGGTGCGATCCGGCAAGGACGCATGACGATGGTCTTCGGCGCCGAGGACCGTCGGGACGGGAAATCGATGCCTAAGAAGGTCATGATCGTCGAGGACAACGAGCTCAACATGAAGCTCTTTCGCGACCTCATCGAGGCCAGCGGTTACGACACTGTTCGCACACGCAATGGCCTGGAGGCGCTTGATCTGGCGCGCCAGCACCGGCCCGACCTGATCCTGATGGACATCCAACTGCCCGAAGTGTCGGGGCTGGAGGTGACCAAATGGCTCAAGGAGGATGACGACCTTCATTCGATCCCGGTCATCGCGGTGACGGCATTCGCCATGAAAGGTGACGAGGAGCGCATCCGCCAGGGCGGCTGCGAGGCCTATATCTCGAAGCCGATCTCGGTGCCGCGCTTCATCGAGACCATCAAATCCTACCTGGGCGATGCCTGATGCACAGCCAGACCGGAGCCTTGTGAGATGACCGCGCGGATCCTCGTCGTCGACGACATCCCTGCCAATATCAGGCTGCTCGAGGTCAGGCTGCTGGCCGAGTATTTCGAGGTGCTGACCGCTTCCAACGGGCCGGATGCCATCGAGACCTGCGAGAACGGCAAGGTCGATGT
>NZ_RZOJ01000734.1:0-1209 GCF_003998845.1 Mesorhizobium sp. M4A.F.Ca.ET.022.05.2.1
AGGCGAACAGCAACTGCGGCGCGCCGGCATAGGGATCGAAGGTGGCGCGCATGCCGAGGAAGGCGCCGGCGAGACCGACGGAGACCATGGCGATCGACGCGGCGACCGCATTGGCGCGGCGCGCATCGACGCCGACCAGGCCGGCGGTATCAGGGTCTGCCGAGGTCGCGCGGATCGAACGGCCGAGGCCGGTGCGAGTGAGGAAAAGCTGCAGCCCGCCAAGCAGTGCCACGGCGGTGACGAAGATGATGACCGCGAGCTTGCCGACATAGATGCTGCCTGGCCATTCCCAGGAATCGTAGGAGAGGCTGCCGATAAAGGGCGCCAGCGAGCGCGTGTCGGCGCCGAACTGCTCGAACAAGAGATTGTCGATGACGATGGCGAGGCCGAAGGTTGTCAGGATCGGCAACAGCGCGCCGCCACGCGCGCTGCGTTCGAGCAGGAAGCGCTGCAAGGCCCAGCCGATCGCGGCCATCAGCGGCAGGACGATTAGCAGCCCAAGGAAGGGTGAAATGTGGAAGCGCGAGGCGAACAGCCACAGCGCGAAGGCTGACAGCACGGCGAGGCTGCCATGGGCGAGGTTGATGATGCGCATCACCGAAAACATGAAGGAGAGGCCGCAGGCGATCAGCGCGTAATAGCCGCCGAGCAGGATGCCCTGGATGATCTGGTTGCTCATGCCGGCACGCCTCCGGCGCCCTTCCGGTGCAGGCCGAAATAGGCTTTCGTCACCTCGTCGCGCGACACGCTCTTGCTGTCTCCGGCCAACGCGATCCGTCCCTCCAGCATGCAGATGACCTTGTCCGAGACGGAGAGGGCACGGTTGAGATCCTGTTCGACGAGGATGATCGTCGTACCGGAGCTGATCAGGCCGTGCAGCGAGGCGTAGACGCGGTCGACGACCAGCGGCGACAGGCCGAGCGAGACCTCGTCGAGCAAAAGCAGTTGCGGATTGCTCATCAACGCGCGGCCGATGGCGGTTGCCTGCTGTTCGCCGCCGGAGAGATGCCCGGTCTTGGCGCGGCGGCGCGGCTTGAGGTTCGGAAACGTGTCGAGCACCCTGTCGACGCTCCAGTCGCCGGGGCGGCCGGCGCTTCGTCCGAGCAGCAGGTTCTCCTCGACCGTCATGTCGACGAACAGTTTCCTGCCTTCTGGCACCAGCGCGATGCCCATGCCGACTCTGCTGTGCGAGGGCACGCCGGAAAGATC
>NZ_RZOJ01000735.1:0-1205 GCF_003998845.1 Mesorhizobium sp. M4A.F.Ca.ET.022.05.2.1
GCCCTGCATGCCGCCGCCAAAGGTCTTTCGGTGGCTGTCCTCGAAGCCGAAATCATCGCTTGGGGGGCGACCGGCCGTAATGCAGGCTTCGTCGTGCCGAACTTCGCCAAGATGGATCCGGACGCCATATCCGCGCATCTCGGCCCCCAGCGCGGCGAGCGGCTGATCGAATTCGCCGCCGGCAGCGCCGACCTCGTCTTCGGCCTCGTAGAGCGGCATGGCATCGCCTGCGACGCCGTGCAGAACGGCTGGATACAGGCGGCGCACTCATGGGCTGCTCTCGAAAAAATCCGATCCCGCGCCAGGCAATGGGCGGAGCGCGGCAGGCCGGCCGTGATGCTGGACCCCCAGCAGACCGAGGCGTTGACCGGTGCCTGTGGTTATGCCGGCGGTTGGATGGACCACTCGGGCGGGGTGCTCAATCCGGTCGAATTCGCGCGCGGCTTGGCCGATGCCGCCGAAAAGGCCGGCGCGCGGATTTTCGAGCACACGCGCGTCACATCGATCGACCGTGCGTCCGACGGCTGGACGCTGAAGACGCCTTCGGGTTCACTGCGTGCCGGCAAGGTGCTGATCGCCACCAACGCCTATGGCGGAGGGCTCAACCCGACACTGCGGCGGACCTATTTCCCGCTGAAGGTTTTCCAGATCGCGACACAGCCCTTGCCCCCGAAGGCGCGCCAGCGCCTGCTGCCAGGCGGCCAGGGTTTTTCCGACACCAGACGCAATCTCATCACCTTCCGCTTCGATGCCCAGAACCGGCTGATCAGCGGCGGCATGCATGTGGTGAGCGCGGGCGCCGACGGGCGCGTGCCGCAAATACTCTGGCGGCGAATAGCGCGGTGTCTGGAGCTGCCTGACCTGCCGCCGCTTGAGTATAGTTGGTCGGGGATCGCCGCCGTCGAACCGGATTTCCTGCCGCATCTGATCGACCTCGGCCCAAGTCTGATCGCCGCGCGCGCCTGCAACGGGCGCGGCATCGCCATGACCACGGCCATGGGCAAGGTGCTGGCCGACTGGGCGGCCGGGACAGAAGCGCGGAGCCTACAGCTGCCATTCGCGCCGGCAGCGCCGATCCCGTTCCACGGCCTGCTGCGCTATGCGCCCAACATGCTGTTGCCGTGGAGCATGCTGCGCGACCGGCTGGATCGGACTGGGTAGGGGAGGTTCCGACGGTCGCGGTGATCGCGACCTCGTCGCCGACT
>NZ_RZOJ01000736.1:0-1198 GCF_003998845.1 Mesorhizobium sp. M4A.F.Ca.ET.022.05.2.1
AGGTTGAGCACCACCAGCCCCAGGAAGATGAAATGCACCGGGCTGCCCATGCGGCTCACCGAGCGCAGGAACAGCGGGTCGAGGCATTCGGCGACCAGCGCCCGCCAGAAGATCGTGAGGGCGACCAGCGTGACCAGCACGATACCGCCGATCAGCGTCAGAGCCTCGTTGTTGAGCGCCAGCACCGTGCCGAACAGCACATGCATGAGATCGACACTGGAGCCGCGGATCGACACCATCAGCACGCCGACGGCGAGCGAGATCAGATAGAAGGCCGCCATCGAAGCGTCCTCGCGCTGGACGGTGAAGCGCGAGACAGCGCCGGCGCCGAGCGCGACGATAATGCCGGCGATCAGCCCGCCTATGGTCATCGGCAGGATTTCCAGCCCGTAGAGCAGGAAGCCTGCGGCCGCACCCGGCAGGATGGCGTGCGCCATGGCGTCGCCCGACAGGCTCATGCGCCGCAGCATCAGGAAGACCCCGACCGGACAGGCGCCGAGCGACAGCAGCAGCGAGCCGAACAGCGCTCGCTGCATGAAGGCGAAATCGGCAAAGGGCGCGATGAAGAGGCCGTAGAGAAAGTCCATCAGGCGGCCCTCGGCCCGGAGCCGTGGTCATGATGGTGATCATGCGCATGGGCATGGGCAGGGCCGTGATGGTCGTGCCCGTGATGGTCGTGATGATGGTCGTCGGGCTCGCACCAGGGCGCGTTCTCTTCCCATGCTTCATGGAAGCGCCGCGCCTTGAGAAGGTTTTCCGGCCGCAGCGTTTCCTTGGTCTCGCCCCAGGCGACCGGCTGGCGCGCAAGCAGCAGCGTCTCGGGGAAATTCTGCCGCACGAGGTCGAGATCGTGGACGACAACCATGATCGTGCGCTCCTCGCCATGCCAGCGCTTGATCAACTGGATCAGGTCGCCGACCGTCTTGGCGTCGACGGCGTTGAACGGCTCGTCGAGCAGGATGAGGTCGGCGTCCTGCAGCAGCACGCGCGCAAACAGCGTGCGTTGCAGCTGTCCGCCGGACAGCGTGTCGATCGGGCGCGTCTCGAAGCCGCCGAGGCCGACCGCCAACAGCGCCTTGCTGACGGATTCGCGGTCCTCCTTCGTATAGCGGCCGAGCAGGCCGCGCTTCGGCCACAAGCCGAGCGAAACCAGGTCGACCACCCGCGCTGGGAAAGAGCGGTCGAGTTCGGACTGCTG
>NZ_RZOJ01000737.1:0-1195 GCF_003998845.1 Mesorhizobium sp. M4A.F.Ca.ET.022.05.2.1
GCCCAATGACATCATCAAGGTGGAGGAGATCCCGGTGCTGGGTTCGGGCAAGACCGACTACGTCTCGACCCGCAGGCTGGCGATCGACCGACTGGGGCTGAGCGCCGCGGCCTAGCGCCTTAACCGATATCCGAAGGCGGCACCTTCTCGCCTTCGCGCATGGCGCGTTTCGAATAGGCGCGCACGGAAAGCGGCAGGAAGACCAGATAGCCGGCGACCGAAGCGGTCAGCGTGTACCAGGGGTAGGTCATCAAAAGCAGGACGTAGAGCACCACGGCGAGGATCACCGGCAACACCTTGTCGCCCGGCACCTTGATGCTTTTGCCCGAATAGACCGGCAGCCGGCTGACCAGCAGGAAGGCGACGAGCGCGGTGAAGCCGGTGGCGACAAAGGCGGCGAGACGGGTCGGCTCAAGTCCCAGCCGCAGGAAATAGAGATAGAGCGGCAGCATCACCAGCACCGCGCCCGCCGGCGCCGGCACGCCGACGAAATATTCGCTTTGCCACAGCGGCCGGTCGGCCTTCTCGTCGTCAAGCACATTGAAGCGGGCGAGCCGCAAGCCGCAGGCGATGGTGAACAGCAGCGCCGCGATCCAGCCGAACGAGCCGGCGCGGTCGAGCAGGAAGGCATAGAGCACCAGCGCCGGCGCGACGCCGAAATTGACGATATCGGCCAGCGAATCCATCTGCGCGCCGAATTTCGATGTCGCCTTCAGCATGCGCGCCAGGCGGCCGTCTATGCCGTCGAGGAAGGCGGCGAGCAGCACCATCACCACCGCCGGCTCGAAGCGGCCCTGGAAGCCGAAGCGGATGCCGGAGAGGCCGGCGCAGATGGCAAGCACAGTGACGAGATTGGGCAGCACCATGCGCATCGGGATCTCGCGGATGCGCGGGCCGCCGCTGGCGTGCGCTTCGAATTTCTTGAAGGGCGCGCCCACGGCTCAGGAAATCCTGACCAGCGGCGTCGCCGCCGCGCCGCCGAATTCGGCAAGTACGGTCTCGCCGCCGACCGCCGTCTGGCCGACGGCGACGCGCGGCACGGCATTCAGCGGCAGGAAGACATCGACACGCGAGCCGAAGCGGATCAGCCCGAAACGCTCGCCGATGGCGATCGAGCCGCCGGCTTCGGCCCAGCAGACAATGCGCCGCGCCACCAGGCCGGCGATCTGCACGGCGGCGACGGTGCCGTTGGGGC
>NZ_RZOJ01000738.1:0-1186 GCF_003998845.1 Mesorhizobium sp. M4A.F.Ca.ET.022.05.2.1
GGCACGAAGATCATCGCGGACGGCGCGATGCGCGCGATCATCTGAGCGTCGTGGCCGGCGCCCGAGGTGATGCGCCGGCAGGAAAGGCCGGCGGCTCCGGCAACCTCCTCGACCAGCGAGACGATGCGGGCATCGAAGGTTACCGGCTCGAAACGCGCCAGGCTTTCAGCCTGGACGGTGACGCCGGCGCTCGCGGCAAGGTCCTCAAGAAAGGCGGCGAGCGCCGATTCCTCCTCGCGAAGGTGCGTTTCGTCGGGATCGCGGAGGTCGACGGTGAAGGTCGCCCGCGACGGTATGACGTTGATGGCGTTGGGCTCGAAGGCGATGGTGCCGACGGTGGCGACCGTCGGCGTCGGCGAGGCGCCGGCGCGGTCCGCCAGGAAGCCGATCACCCGCGCGGCGGCGACGCCGGCATCGCGGCGCATCGACATCGGCGTTGTGCCGGCATGGTTGGCCTCGCCCTCGATCGTGATGCGCTGCCAGGAAATGCCCTGCAGGTTTTCGACCGCGCCGACGGCGATGCCCTCGCGCTCCAGCACCGGCCCCTGCTCGACATGCAGTTCGACATAGGCCCGCGGCTTGAGGAAGCCGGGCTCGTGCCTGCCGGCATAGCCGATGCGCTCCAACTCCTTGCCCAGCACCGAGCCGTCGGTGCCGACCGAGGCCAGCGCCTCGTCAAGATCCCGGCCGCCGGCGAAGACCAGCGAGCCCATCATGTCAGGCGAAAACCGCACGCCCTCCTCGTTGGTGAAGGCCGCTACCACGAGCGGGCGCGCCGGCGTAAAGCCGGCCTCCTTCAAACTCTCGATCGCTTCGAGGCCGGCAAGGACGCCATAGCAGCCGTCATAGATGCCAGCGTCGATCACTGTGTCGATATGCGAGCCGAGCATGACCGACGGCTGGCCGGCATTGGCATCATCCTGCCAGATGCCGAAGATGTTGCCGATGCGGTCGACGGCGACTGCGAGCCCTGCGTCCTGCAGCCAGCTGACGAGGCGGTCGCGGCCGAGCTTGTCCATGTCGGAAGCGGCGACACGCACCAGCCTGCCCTGCGCATCGCGGCCAAGGCTGCCGAGCTCTTCGATGCGGCCAAGAAGACGGTCGGCGTTGATCGTCAGATTGCTCATGCCGACCTGGTCGGGATGGCGCCGCAAGAGGTTGCGCGGGCGAGGCAGCCGGCATGAGC
>NZ_RZOJ01000739.1:0-1182 GCF_003998845.1 Mesorhizobium sp. M4A.F.Ca.ET.022.05.2.1
GGGCGAACTAGAAGGCCTGGATCTTTCTGCCAAGAATGCAACGGCCTCCGCCGACATTGACTTCGACGATGACGCATTTGATGCCGCCTTTGCCAAGGGCATTGAGGGCGATCGGGAGCCTGGCCATTCCGTGGCACCCGCCTCGCGTTCGCAGGACTGGCTGCGCTCGACCCCGCCCGAACCGGCGCGGTCGTGGAGCCGCGTGACCCCGGTCGCCGCACCTGCCGAGGCTTCATTCACAGCCCAGCCGACGGCGTCGGTGGCGCCGGTTTCGATCGCGCCGTCATACCGGCAGGAGCCGGTCGTGGAGGACGTTCCGGTCTATGCTGAGCCTGAGCCTGAGCCCGCGCAGCCGGACTATCAGCAAGCCTATGACGAGATGCCTGACGTCGAGACGGTCGACGTGCCGGAGCGTGTGGTGGCGCTTGCGGACGACCTCGAAATTCCCGAACTGGACTTCGAGGAAGAAAAGCCGGCAGCGCCGGCCTATGACGATCTCGATGCCGAGTTTGCCGGTCTGCTGAATGAAATGAACGCGGTCGAGGTCGCGCCCGCGCCGACACCGGCTCGAGCCGCCGCCTATGAGGACGACAGCTACGGCGCCGGATTCAAGCCGGGCCACGATCACGGCGACGCGCGCGCCTATGCGGCGGCGAAGCCGGCTGAAATGCTCGCAGCCCCAGCGCCGGTTTCCCAGGCCGCCGCGACGGGCGGCTTCGATATGGACAACCTGCCCGGCAGCCGGCCGGTCGCGCAGGCCGACGATTTCGCGGTCGATGAGCTCGACTACGACCCCGAGCTTGACCAGGAGATGGCGGTGCCGGGCCTTGCCGAGCGTGAGGCCGCTAGGCCGCGCGGCCGTGGCGTGCTGATCGCCGCCGTGGTCGGCGCCGTGGCCCTGGCCGGTGGTCTTGGCGCCTTTGCCTTGTCCTTTGGCGGCAAGGGCGGCAGCGAGGCGCCGGTTATCGTCAAGGCCGACAACGCGCCAATCAAGGTCAAGCCGGAGAATCCGGGCGGCACGGTGGTGCCGAACCAGGACAACAAGGTCTACGACGCGGTGGTCAAGGGTACCAAGCCGGCCGAGCCGGTGCAGGAAAAGCTGGTCACCAACACCGAAGAGCCAGTCGATGTGAAAGCCAAGGAGCCGGAGAGCCGCGTCGTCGATCTTTCGCCGGCCGATAC
>NZ_RZOJ01000073.1:0-19970 GCF_003998845.1 Mesorhizobium sp. M4A.F.Ca.ET.022.05.2.1
GCTTGGCAGAAGCCGATTTGGCCGGTGCGGGTGTCGAGACGAGCGCCGCCGGCGCGGGAGCGGAGGCCTTTGCCGCGCCGGATGCGGCCGGCGCCTCGCGCAGCCGGCGTTCGAGGTCGGCACGTGTGTGGCCGCATGCTTCGAGCTCGGCGGTCAGCCTGTCGGTATCAGCGCGGAGCCTGTCGCGCTCGCCGCGCGTGCGGTCCAGATCACCGCGCAGGCTGTCGAGCTCGCCGCGCAGCCGACCCCAGATGAACCAGCCAACCGACACACCCACAATGAACGCCAGGAGAACGTAGAAAAAAGTGCTCATTCCCTCTCTCCAGTCCGATCCATCCGCCGCGGCCTGGAATGACGACCTCGGCGAAAGGACCATTCAATGGTTCCGCGCTTGCGGAACAGCTGGCTTCAACAGAGCTGTCGGCGCTCGGCTCTTCGCCCATGGCCAACGGCCGCATCGCATTCGCCAAATGTCGCCACCGGCCGAAGCTCGTCCCCTGGCCTGGGCTTTGCGTCCGGCTGAGCTTGAGGCGGGACGCTACCATATGACTTGCGGAAAGCTAACGGAAAAAATTCCCGGAGAGTTCTTCAAGAACAGATATTTATGCCAAGAGTAGAGCCCATCCCAACATGTGTTCCGGCTAAACTATTCTGGCGCGGACCGAGGTCGAAGTCGCGCGTCACTTATCCAGCGCTTCCAGCTCGTCGATCAGGCCGCCGATCACGCCAAGCCCGATCTGCCAGAAGGCGGGGTTGGTGGCATCAAGACCGAACGGAGCCAGCAGCTCGGAATGATGCTTGGTGCCGCCGGCGCGCAGCATCTCGAAATACTTCTCCTGAAAGCCGCGCTCGGCATTCTGATAGACCGCGTAGAGCGAGTTCACCAGGCAATCGCCGAAGGCATAGGCATAAACGTAGAAGGGCGAATGGATGAAGTGTGGGATATAGGTCCAGAACACTTCATAGCCGTCGCGCAGCCGGATCGCCGGCCCCAGGCTTTCGGCCTGCACCTCGAGCCAGAACTGGCCGAGCCTGTCGGAGGTCAACTCGCCGTTCTTGCGCTCGGCATGCACCTTGCGCTCGAACTCGTAGAAGGCGATCTGGCGCACCACCGTGTTGATCATGTCCTCGACCTTCTGGGCGAGCATGGCCTTGCGCTCGCGCCGGTCGGTGGTCTGGTCGAGCAGCGAGCGGAAGGTCAGCATCTCGCCGAAGACGGAGGCCGTCTCGGCGAGCGTCAGCGGCGTCGAGGCCATCAGCGCGCCCTGGCCTCCGGCCAGCACCTGGTGGACGCCATGGCCGAGCTCATGCGCCAGCGTCATCACATCGCGCGGCTTGCCCATATAATTGAGCAGCACATAGGGATGCGCCGACGGCACCGTCGGATGGGCGAAGGCGCCGGGCGACTTGCCGGGCCTGACCGGCGCGTCGATCCAGTTGCGGTCGAAGAAGGTGCGGGCGATTTCGGCCATGTCGGGCGAAAAGCGCTGATAGGCCGACAGCACCGTGTCCCTGGCGTCGTTCCAGCGGATGATCGCCTGCGGGGTCTCCGGCAAGGGCGCGTTGCGGTCCCAGTGGTTCATCACCGCCATGCCGAGCCAGCGCGCCTTCATCGCATAGTAGCGGTGCGACAGGCGCGGATAGGCCTCGCGCACGGCGGCCGCCAGCGCGTCGACCACGCCGCGCTCGACGCGGTTGGCGAGGTGCCGTGAATCGGCGATGTCCTCGAAGCCACGCCAGCGGTCGGAAATCTCCTTGTCCTTGGCCAGCGTGTTGGTGATCAGCGTGAAGGTGCGCAGATTCTTGCGGAAGGTCGCGGCCAGCGCCTCTGACGCCTGGCGGCGCACTTCGCCATCGGCGTCCTGCAGGCGGTTCAGCGCCGGCTCCAACGCCAGCTCCTCGCCGCCGAGGTCGAAGCGCAGATCGGTCATCGTCTCGTCGAACAGCCGGTTCCAGGCGCCGCGCCCGGTGATCGACTTTTCGTGGAAAAGCTGCTCGACCCTATCCTCGAGCTGGTAGGGCTTGTCCTTCCTGAGGTCGAGCACCCAGGGCCGGTAGTGGCCAAAGGTTGGGTCGGCGGCGAGCGCGCTTTCGATCACGGCGTCGTCGATCAGGTTGAGCTCCAGCGCGAAAAACAGGAGATGCGCGCTGGCGTCCGTCATCTTTTCCTGGATGTCGCCATAGAGCTTGGCGCGCTGCGGATCGGCGGTGTTGCCGGCGTAGATCAGCCCGGCATAGGAGACGATGCGGCCGATCAGCTCCTCCAGCGCCTCATAGGCCTGCAAGGCTTCGCCCAGACGGCCGGCGACGCCGCGCTCGGCCTCGGCGGCAAGCGTGCCCTTCCAGCGGGTCTCGAAGCCAACAGCATCCTGCGCGGCCCTGGCAATGTCGCGCTTCAGCTCGGGCGCTTCCATGCCGGAATAGAGATCCGCGAGGTTCCATTCCGGCAGGTCGCCAAGCTCCGCGGCGCCGTGACCGGACGCAGTCGCCGAAAGCCGCCGATCAGGAATCATGCGCATCAAAAATACCTTCCAGAACAAGGGAGAAAGCAGAGGCCGGTCAAATCCTAAGGAATTCGTTCACCGGGTTTTTTGAAACCTTATTTAGAACCCTGTGCCAAGATGATCCACGGGGATTTCTCGGGCCGGGCAATTACACAGTCATGACAGGTTCCATACTCATAGTCGATGACGATCCCGTGCAGCGCAGGCTGCTCGAGGCGGCGGTGACGAAATTCGGCCACGGGGCGATCGTGGCCGATGGCGGCGAGGCGGGACTTGGCGTTCTCGACGGACCCAATGCGCGCGACGTGTCGGTGATGATCCTCGACCTCGTCATGCCTGGGCTCGACGGCATCGGCGTCTTGAAGGCGATGCGCGAGCGCGGTATCCACGTTCCGGTCATCGTGCAGACCGCGCAGGGCGGCATCGAGACCGTCGTATCGGCGATGCGCCACGGCGCCTTCGATTTCGTCGTCAAGCCGGCCTCGCCCGACAGGCTGCAGACGGCGATCTCCAACGCGCTGAAGGTCGAGGCGGTCGAAGACGAGATGAAGCGCACGTCCAGGCGGCGCGGCGGCCACCTGACCTTCAAGGACCTGATCACGCACAGCCCGGCGATGGACCGGGTGATCCGGCTCGGCCAGAAGGCGGCGGCGTCCAACATCCCGATCCTGATCGAGGGCGAATCGGGCGTCGGCAAGGAGCTGGTGGCGCGCGCCATCCAGGGCAGCGGCGACCGCCGCTCGAAACCGTTCGTCACCGTCAATTGCGGCGCCATCCCCGACAACCTCGTCGAATCGATCCTGTTCGGCCACGAGAAGGGCTCGTTCACCGGCGCCACCGACAAGCACACCGGCAAATTCGTCGAGGCGCATTCGGGCACGCTGTTCCTCGACGAGATCGGCGACCTGCCGCTCGACGTCCAGGTCAAGCTGTTGCGCGCGGTGCAAGAGGGCGAGGTCGATCCGGTCGGCGGCCGTTCGACGGTCAAGGTCGACATCAGGCTGATCTCGGCGACGCACCGCAATCTCCTGCAGCAGGTCAAGGACGGCCGTTTCCGCGAGGATCTGTTCTACCGTCTTAACGTCTATCCGATCTTCGTGCCGCCGCTGCGCGACCGCCGCGACGACATTCCCTATCTGGTCAGGCATTTCATGGAGAAGGTGGCGCCTGCCGATCCCCGTCACCGTCCGCAAGGCATCTCGGCCAGGGCGCTCGCCATGCTGCAGGCCTATGACTGGCCGGGCAACATCAGGCAGTTGGAGAACGCCGTCTTCAGGGCTTCCGTGCTGGCCGAAAGCGAGCTGCTGACGGAAGAGGAGTTTCCGCAGATCCGCGCGCAGCTGGAAGGCACCGTCAAGCTCGATGTCGAAATTGGCGCGCCAGCGCCTGAGCTGAGCGGTGACGACGACGTGGCCGGCGAGCCGGGGGTGGTCGTGGCCGAGCCCGATCCGCCGGCAAGGCTGCAGCCGCGCTTCGGGACGTTGCGGGCACTGGACGAGCGCGGCAATGTACGCGCGCTGGCCGAAGTCGAACTGGAAATGATCAAGCTCGCCATCGACCATTACAATGGCCAGATGAGCGAGGTCGCGCGCCGTCTCGGCATCGGCCGTTCGACCCTCTACAGGAAGCTCAAGGAATACGGCATCGACCCGGAAAGCGGCCGCATCGAGCGCCTTGCTTCCTGACCCGCCGAGCCCTTTTCGCAAGCTCCGGACCAGTTCCGTCCCCTGGTGCGGGCCCGCTCGGCATTGATCGCGGCGCCGGCGGCGCCGCAACGACTCGATTATGGCTGCGATCACGCAATTAAGGCCCGCGGTAACAGATCGTGTTTCGGCCAAAGGCGGAAAAATGATCTAAACCAGCAATTTACCAAGAAACGCAGTGCAATATTTTTGACGGGATATCGCCACGGTGTTACCGCATTTCGGCTTCAATAAGCGATGATTAACCATTAGGATCGATATTCGGATGTGAGAACAACACATCCGTTTGGGCAAATCCGGGGACAAACGGCAGCCTGCAAGGCCATTTGATTTGAACCAAGTCGAACGACATACAGACGGGCGGCATTATCACATGAGCGTCTGGCCGAGATGGCTGGCAGCGGTGGTTTTTGCGCTTGGTTTCCTTGCCGCGACCGGCGCCAGCGCCGAAGTTCGTTCGCTGAAGCTCTATCATCTCCACACGCACGAAAAGGCCGAGATCGTCTACAAGCGCAATGGGCGCTACGATCCCGAGGGCCTGCGCAAGATCAACATCATCCTGCGCGACTGGCGCCGCAACGAACCGACCAAGATGGATCCGCGGCTGCTCGACCTCGTCTGGGAGGCCTACCGGCAGAGCGGCGCCACCGACTACATCCAGGTCGTCTGCGGCTACCGCTCGCCGGCGACAAACTCGATGCTGCGCAGCCGCAGCCGGGGTGTCGCCGAGAAGAGCCAGCATATGCTCGGCAAGGCGATGGACTTCTATATCCCCGGCGTGCCGCTGAAGAAGCTGCGCAACATCGGTCTCAAGATGCAGGGCGGCGGCGTCGGCTACTATCCCTCGTCGGGCTCACCGTTCGTGCATATGGATGTCGGCAATGTGCGCCACTGGCCTGGCATCAGCCGCCAGGAACTGGTCGGGGTGTTCCCGAACGGCAAGACCCTGCACGTTCCGAGCGACGGCAGGCCGCTGCCGGGCTATGAACAGGCTTTGGCCGCCTACAAAGCCCGCAAGGGCGCCGGTACCCCCAACATTGAACTGGCCAGCGCCGGCGGTTCGACCAAGCGGTCCGGCGGGCTGCTTGCTGCCTGGTTTGGCGGCGGCGATGACGAGGCCGACGACAGCGCCGATGTCGCGACTGCCGCGCCTGCGCCCAAGCCGAAGAGCGTGAAGCCGGCGGCGGCCGCCAAGCGCAGCAACCCGCCTGGCATCGCGATCGTGTCACCCCAGGACGCGCAGCGCGCCAACATTCCACAGATCGCCGACGACAATTCGGCCGATTCGGAACCTGAGCAGGACACGCCGGAGACGATCATCGCGGCGCTGCCGCCAAAGGAGGTCCCGCTGCCGGACTTCGCGCCGCGACCGAAGACCGATGTCGGCCAGCAGACGCCTGAGAACGTGCCATTCGGCGTGGCCGACGCCTCGGCGACCACCGAGCAGTCGGTGGCGACGGCGCATGCGCCGGTCAACGTGCCCCTCGGCATGGCCAATCCGGCCGGCGCCGATGCCGATCCAGCGCAGGCGGCGGTCAACAACAACGTTCCGCTGCCGACCTGGCGACCCGACCGTTCGCTTCCGGCCGATCTCGCGGCGCAGGACAAGAGCGTGCTGCTGGCGCTGGCCGACACCGCCCAGCACAACAAGACCGCGACCGATGCGTTCTCGGTCCTGCCCAGCGCGCGTCCGGATGAGGCCAAGGCGGACGAAGTCAAGCCGGATGAAGTCAAGCCGGATGAAGTCAAGGCCGTTCTCGACGAGGCCAACGCCACGACCGAGGCCAGTGTCGCCAGTGGCGACTATCAGGTCGCCTCGCTCGAGCCGCGCTCGGCATTCAACGATCCGTCCGGCGTCGATGCGGCCTCCCCGCGCGACGCCATCGCCAGCCGCCCGGCCGGTTCCGATCCGGCGCTGGCAATCGGTGCCGGCGTGAAGACGACGCGCAAGGAAGCCAGGGCCAGCGCCCGCGACCTCAAGCCCGGGCCGAAGGCAATGGTGGTTGCCGCCGCGCCGCAGGCCGCGCGCTGGGCACTGAACAGCGGCGAATACGTCGCCACGGTCTCCAGCGCGACGACGGCGCCGCGCTATGCCTACAACATCGTGCATACGCCGCCGAGCGAGGTCTATACGGCAGGCTTCCAGGCCGACAACCAGTTGGCGGATGCCAACCGGTTCACCGGCAACGCCGTGAAGTTCCTCTCGGTCGCCCGTTTCCAGACCAAGTAGGCGACAGGCCAGACAATCGCAAAAGCCGCGCCGGGCGACCCGCGCGGCTTTTTGCTTTTTGGCGGGCAACGCCCGCGGAACCGTCCGCTCGGCTCTGGCTTCGACCGTGCCGGGATGCTAACGACAAGCGCCTGCTCTCCCGCTTCGTCTAATGGTAGGACAGCGCCCTTTGAAGGCGTGAATCGTGGTTCGAATCCATGAGCGGGAACCAGCGCTTGCCGACCTGTCAGCAATGGGCTCGGGCCTGCGGATCACGTCAAGCATTGGGTTCACCACAAGAAGGTCGTCGAGAAGCTCTGCAGCTGATTGCATTCCAGCAACTGGTCCGGTCGGCTCGAGCCGGCCGGGCTTTTCGTGTCCAGGACGCTACTTCGTGAGCTGGCTCGCCGCGCGCGCCAGGGCTTCGATCTCGTCCCACTTGCCGGCCTTGACCATGTCGTCGGGCGCCACCCAGGATCCGCCGACGCAGATGACGTTGGGCAGAGCAAGATAGTCGGCGGCGTTCCTGGCACTGATGCCGCCGGTCGGGCAGAACTTCACGTCAGCGAGCGGTGAGGCGAAGGCCTTCAGCGAGGCAATGCCGCCGGACTGCTCGGCAGGGAAGAATTTCAGGAAGCGCAAGCCGGCCTCGCGGGCGGCCATGATCTCGCCGGGCGTGATGGCGCCGGGCAGCAGCGGCACATCGCTGTCACTGGCCGCGGCCAGGAGCTGGCTGGTGATGCCGGGGCTGACGATGAATCTCGAGCCGGCGCGGGCTGCTTCATCGAACTGCCCGGCGTCGAGGATGGTGCCGGCGCCGACGATGGCGTCCTCGACCTCGCCGGCGACGCGCCGGATCGCTTCCAGCGCATCGGCGGTCCTGAGCGTGATCTCGATCGCCGGCAGGCCGCCGCGGGCGAGCGCGCGGGCAAGCGGTACCGCGTCGGCGACATTGGCGATCTTGAGCACCGGGATGACCGGCTGGCCATTGAGGAGCGACAGGAGCTTCTCGGTCTTGCTGGGCATTCGCTTGCTCTCTCCGGTATCGATCGATTTCAACCGATTAGCAGAAGGGGTATCCCGAGTCCACGAAACGAGGCGTGTCGCGATGTCACGCACCGGCGACGAGTGTCAGCCGCTTTCCCGGAAGGCGGCTGATCCGCTCCGCCTTGAATCGGCTTTCACCACGGTTTAGTGGCATGGCGATGACAATTTCCACCCGAACCAATTCTGTGCGCGTCGCCGCGCTGTACAAATTTGCCCGGCTCGACGGCTTCGAGGCGCTGCGCGCGCCGCTCGCAGCCTTCTGCTGCGGGCGCGGCATCAAGGGCACGCTGCTGCTTGCACATGAGGGCATCAACGGCACCGTTGCCGGCAGCGAGGCCGACATCGCCGCGCTGATCGACCATCTGAACTTCATCGAAGGCCTGGCCGGCCTCGAGGTCAGATACAGCGCCGCCGCCGAGATGCCGTTCCACCGCATGAAGGTGCGGCTGAAGCGCGAGATCGTCACCATGGGCGTCGAGGACCTCGATCCGGCAAGCAGCGCCGGCACCTATGTCGCGCCGGCCGACTGGAACACGCTGATCTCGGACGAGAACACCATCGTCATCGACACGCGCAATGCCTATGAGGTGTCAATCGGCACCTTCAAGGGCGCGGTCGATCCGGCGACCGCGAGCTTTCGCGAATTCCCGGCCTGGGTCGAGCGGCATCGCGACCAACTCGAAGGGCGCAAGGTGGCGATGTTCTGCACCGGCGGCATACGCTGCGAGAAGGCGACGGCCTATGTGAAATCGCTCGGCTTCGAGGCTGTGTTCCACCTGAAGGGCGGCATCCTCAAATATCTGGAGCAGGTGCCGGCCGAAGCGAGCCTGTGGCAAGGCGAATGCTTCGTCTTCGACGAACGCGTGTCGGTGTCGCATGGCCTTGCCGAGGGCGAGGCGGAGCTCTGCCGCGCCTGCCGGCATCCGCTGACGGTCGAGGACCGGCTGTCGCCGCGCTATGCCCCCGGCATCTCCTGCCCGCATTGCCACGAGGTCCGCTCCGACGAGGATCGCGCCCGCTACGCCGAACGCCAGCGGCAGGTCGAACTGGCCGCCGCGCGAGGCAAGGGTCCGCATATCGGGAGCTAGCGCCCCCTTAGCCGCATCAAAGCGCTGGCCCGTCATTGTAATGTCGACATGCGGGACCTACGTCTGCGACGTCCAAACCTGCTCGTCCATGTTCGGCGCGGGCCAATTCTGGAGGCATTGATGTTCGACCCCAAGAAGCTTCTCGACGATCTGCTCGGCTCGCAGGTTCCCGGCACCGGCGGCACCGTCCGCGACAAGGCAGGTCAGGCCGTGCAGATGGCCAAGGACAATCCGCTCGCCGCCGGCGCGCTGGCCGCGGTTCTGCTTGGAACAGGCACCGGCCGGCAGGTGACGGGCACCGCCATCAAGCTCGGTGGGCTGGCCGCGATCGGCGGTCTCGCCTACAAGGCGTACCAGAATTACAAGGCCGGCAACGCGCCGGCCGAGACGCCGGCCGCCGGCGAGCCGGAACTCTTGCCGCCGCCCAAGGACACCGCCTTCCACCCCTCGCAGGCGCCGCAAGGCGAGGACGAGTTCACCCTGACACTGGTGCGGGCGATGATCTCGGCGGCGAAGGCCGATGGCCATGTCGATGACGAGGAGCGTCAGAAGATTGCCGGCAAGCTGCAACTCGCCGGCATCGGCACCGAGGCGGAACAATTCCTGATGGCGGAACTGGAGAGCCCGCTCGACCTGGATACGCTGGTCGCCGGCGCCCAGACCGACGCGCAGAAGCTCGAACTCTATACGGCCTCGCGCCTTACCATCGATCCCGACACGCGCGCAGAGCGCGGCTATCTCGACCTGCTCGCCGGTCGCCTCGGCCTGCCGGACGCGTTGGTCGACCATGTCGAGGCGACGGTGTCGGCGGCCAAGGTGCCGGTTTCCGAAAAGCCCGGAACCTCGCCCAATCCGCGCTGGTGAGTGCGACAGCCGGCGCCGCGCACGGTAACGTCTCGTTAACCGAGGAAGCGCATCATTCTAAGCAGTCGGACCGGCCTTTCCTCCTCCCAAGCCCGGTTCAGATCAGGGCGGTCGCCAATGACCGCCCTTTTTGTCGGGCCTGATGGCTGACAAGTTGGCTTGCCATCGCCTGCGTCATTTGCGATGCCAAGCTGCAGCGATGACCGGAGGACGCCGATGACTGCCATGACAGAGAAAACCGCCATCGTGACCGGCGCCGGCACGGGCATCGGCAAAAGCGTTGCCACGGCGCTGCTCAAGAACGGCTGGAACACCGTGTTCTGCGGCCGCCGCAAGGCGGTGCTGGAGGAGGCGATTGCCGAGGCCGGCAAGACCGATGCCAAGGCGTTGGCGGTTGCCTGCGATATCAGCAAGGCCGACCAGGTCGACGATCTGTTCGAAACGGTGGTGGAAGCCTTCGGGCGCGTCGACCTGCTCTTCAACAATGCCGGCATGGGCTACAAGTCGACGCCGATCGACGAGATCCCGGTCGAGGTCTGGAACGATATTGTCGGCGTCAACCTCACCGGCTCGTTCCTGTGCGCCCGCGCCGCCTTCGGCGCCATGCGCCGGCAAAAGCCGATGGGTGGCCGCATCATCAATAACGGCTCGGTGTCGGCCTATGCGCCGCGTCCGGGCTCGGTGCCCTACACGGCGACCAAGCACGCCATCACCGGGCTGACCAAGACGCTGGCGCTGGATGGCCGGCCCTACGACATCGCCTGCGGCCAGATAGACATCGGCAATGCGCTGACCGAGATGGCGCAGCCGATGACGGTCGGCGTGCCGCAGGCCAACGGGTCGATCGCCGCCGAGGCGGTGATGGATGTCGAGCGCGTCGCCGACGCGGTCGTCCACATGGCCAGCCTGCCGCTCGACGCCAATGTGCTGTTCATGACGGTGATGGCGACGAAGATGCCGTTCGTCGGGCGCGGGTAGCGCCCGGCCTTCCCGCGAGGGAAGCGAGGTCACTTCTTCAAGAACGCCTCGATCCGCTCCATCGCGCGCAAGATGTTCTCCTCGGAATTGGCGTAGGAGAGCCTGATATAGCCTTCGCCGAGAATGCCGAAATCGGGACCGCCGATCAGCGCCACGCCGGCGTCCTCGAGCAGCGCCGAGGCGAGCTTCTTGGCCTTCCAGCCGGTCTTCGAGACATTGGGGAAGGCATAGAAGGCGCCCTTCGGCGTGATGCAGGAGATGCCCGGCAGCGCGTTCAGCCCCTCGACCACGATCTTCCGGCGGTTGTCGAAGGCGCGCATCATCTTCTCGACGTCGTCCTGCGGGCCGTCGATCGCGGCGATGCCGGCATACTGGCTCGGCGCGTTGACGCAGGACCAGCAGTTGACCGCCAGCTTGCGCACCTTGTCGTAGAGATGGGTGCCCTTGTCGCCGTTCGGCCAGATCGACCAGCCCATGCGCCAGCCGGTCATTGCCCAGGTCTTCGACCAGCCGTTGAGGACGATCAGCCGGTCGCGGATCTGCGGGAAGTTGAGCAGCGAAAAATGCGTCTCGCCGTCATAGGTCATGACGTCGTAGATCTCGTCGGAGAGGATGGCGACATGCGGATGCGCCTCCAGCCCCTTGACCAGCTTCTCGATCTCGGCGCGCGGGGTGACGCCGCCGGTCGGGTTGGCGGGCGAGTTGAGGATCAGCAGCCTGGTCCGCGGGGTGATCAGCGCCAGCGTCTCGTCGGCAGAGAAAGCGAAGCCGTTTTCCTCGCGGATCGGCACCGGCACCGGGGCGGCGCCGGTGAACTCGATCATCGAGCGATAGATCGGAAAGCCGGGATCCGGATACAGGATCTCGGCGCCCGGCTCGCCGAACATCAGGATCGCCGCGAACATGGTCGGCTTGCCGCCGGGCAGGATCATCACGCTCTCCGGCGAGACCTCGACACCGGTGGTGGTCAGCGTGCGGCGCACCACGGCTTCGCGCGTCGCCAGCAGGCCGTTGGCCGGCGTATAGCCATGATGGCCGTCGCGCAGCGCCTTGATCGCCGCCTCGACGATGTGCTGCGGCGTCTTGAAGTCCGGCTGGCCGATGCCGAGATTGACAATGTCGCGGCCCTGATGGGCAAGTGCGGTGGCACGCGCCAGCACCGCGAAGGCATTTTCCTCGCCGAGACGGTCGAAGGCCGCAATCGTGTGGAGCATTTTTCCCGTCCCTGTGGTTCTTACTGTAGGCGAGCGTTTTTGTGAGCGTCCTTCGGCAAAAGTCAAACGGATTGGAGTTTTCGGTGTCGGAAAATCTCAAAGACTGGCAGCCGCGCCCGCGCCCCGAGCGCAAGGTGCTGGAGGGGCGCTATGCCAGGCTCGAACCGCTGAGCGCCGCAAAGCACGGCGACAGCCTCTACGAGGCCTCTTCGGTGTCCGATGTCGGCGGCCGCTTCGCCTGGCTGCCGGACTATCCGCCGGAAACCCGAGCCGCCTTCCAGCCCTGGCTGGACAAGGTCGAGGCCAGTGAGGATCCGCTGTTCTTCGCCGTCATCGACAAGGCGAGCGGCAAGGTCGCCGGGCGGCAGACGCTGATGCGCATCGACCCCGCCTATGGCGTGATCGAGATCGGCAACATCTATTGGGGGCCGCTGATCTCGCGCAAGCCGGCGGCGACCGAAGCCCAGTTCCTGTTCATGAAATACATCTTCGACGATCTCGGCTATCGCCGCTATGAATGGAAATGCAACAATCGCAACGAACCGTCGAAGCGCGCCGCCGAGCGTTTCGGCTTCAAGTTCGAGGGCATTTTCCGCCAGCACCTTGTCGTCAAGGGCGAAAACCGCGATACCGCGTGGTACTCGATCATCGACAAGGAATGGCCGGCGCTGCGCAGAGCCTATGAGGCTTGGCTCGATCCGGCCAATTTCGACAATGAGGGCCGGCAGAAGCGGCGGCTTGAAGACTTCCGCGCCGAGTTCGGCGCGTAGCAGGAGCAGGCAGATGGCGTATAGCCATGACCACGGTTCACATGCACAGGACTCGCACGGCCACAGCCATGGCGCGGGCCATGTGCATGGCTCGACCGACAAGAAGCGGGTGCTGATCGCCGCCTGCCTGACCGCCGGCTTCATGGTCGCGGAGGCGCTCGGCGGCCTGCTGACCGGGTCGCTGGCGCTGCTTGCCGATGCCGGCCACATGCTTGCCGATGCGATCGCGCTCGGGCTCGCGTGGTATGCCTTCCATCTCGCCGGCCGCCCGGCCACGGTTCGCCTGACCTACGGGTTCGGCCGGGTCAAGACGCTGGTCGCCTACACCAACGGCATCGCCATCTTCGCCATTGCGCTGTGGATCGTCTACGAGGCCTGGGGGCGCCTGGTGGCGCCGGCGCCGGTGCTCGGCGGGCCGATGCTGGTGGTCGCGATCGCCGGCCTAATGGTGAATATCCTCTCCTTCTTCGTGCTGCATGGCGGCGATCGCGAGAACCTCAACATGCGCGGCGCCATACTGCATGTGCTGGGCGATCTGCTCGGCTCGGCCGCTGCCATCGCCGCGGCGTTGATCATTCTTGCGACAGGCTGGACGCCGATCGATCCGATCCTGTCGGTACTGGTCTCGCTGCTGATCCTGTCGACGGCTTGGTCGCTGATGCGGGAGGCCGCCCATGTGCTGCTCGAAGGCGTGCCGGCAAGCCTCGACCGCGACGTGATTGCCAAGGACCTGGAGGGCGCGGTCAAGGGCGTGCGCGAGGTGCATCACATGCATGTCTGGTCGCTCGACGGTTCCAGCAACATGGCGACGCTGCACGCCTGCCTGAATGATGGGGTTGATGCCCATATGGCGGTCAGCGCCATCAAGAAGCGGCTCGCCGCCGAGCATGGCATCAGCCATGCTACCGTCGAACCGGAATTCGGGCACTGCGCCGACGATGATGACGATCACGGCCATGATCACGCGCATCATGCGGCGCCGCATCGCGGTCACTATCACTGATGGATCGCGATACACGCAATGCGGCGCTTGGCGCGTTCTGGGTGCTGCTCCTGTTCGGCATCGCCGCCTATTTCCTGCCGCGGGTGATGCTGGCGGCCGGCAGCTTCTCTACCATCTTGGCCGCAGTCATCGCGGCCGTCTTCATGGTGGCGATTTTTGTCGTGTTCTGGCTGCGTGGCCGCAGCCAGCGTAAGAAGGATCCTTGAGATGCGCGTGTTGATTACGGGCGCGGCCGGCATGGTCGGCCGCAAGCTGATTGCCCGGCTGGCCAGGGACGGGCAACTGCGCGGCCGCAAGATCAGCGCGCTCGACCTACACGATATCGTGGCACCTGAAGGGCCCGCCATGCCAGGGGTCGATGTCTCCATCCGCACTGGCGATCTCGCGGCACCTGGAGCAGCCGCTAGCTTGGTCGCTTCGCGCCCCGATGTGATCTTCCATCTGGCTGGCATTGTGTCGGGCGAGGCGGAAGCCAATTTCGACCTCGGCTACCGCGTCAATCTCGACGGCACGCGCGCGCTGTTCGACGCCGTGCGGCTGGCGGGGTTTTCGCCGCGCCTCGTCTTCACTTCGTCGATCGCGGTGTTCGGCGCGCCGTTCCCGGATGTCATCCCGGACGAGTTCCATCCGACGCCGCTGACCTCCTACGGCACGCAGAAGCAGATGAGCGAGGCGTTGCTCGCCGACTATACGCGGCGCGGCTTCTTCGACGGCATCGGCATCAGGCTGCCGACCATCTGTGTCAGGCCAGGCAAGCCGAACAAGGCGGCCTCGGGGTTCTTCTCCGGCATCATCCGCGAGCCGCTGAGCGGCCAGGAAGCGATCCTGCCCGTGCCGCGCTCGGTGCTGCATACCCACGCCAGCCCGCGCTCGGCGGTGAATTTCCTGATCCACGCGGCGGAGATCGACGGCGCCGCCGTCGGGCCGCGCCGCAACCTCACCATGCCCGGCGTCGCCGTCACGGTCGGCGAGCAGATCGAGGCGCTGGAGCGGGTCGCCGGTTCGAAGGTGGTGAAGCTGATCCGCGAGCAGCCGGACGAGACGATCTGGGCGATCGTCAAAGGCTGGCCGACACGGTTCGAGGCGAAGCGCTCGAGGGAACTTGGTTTCGCCGCCGAGACCAATTTCGACGAGATCATCCGCGCGCATATCGAGGATGAACTGGATAACTAAGTAGTGGGGTGATCCGGCGTCAGGCGCCGCCGGTCAGGCTGGCGGACAGCAGCAGCAGTCCAACCAGGAAGATGAAGGCTGCGCCGCCGATCTCAACGATGGAATGGATGCGGTTGCCCATGCGGCCGTCGCCGGCGAAATAGACCGCCCAGTTCTTGGCCGTCACCGCGAGCGTTGCCAGCGCCGAGACGGTGATGGCGGTGCCGATCGACATGGCGAATACCGACAGCAGGCCGCCGAGCCAGAGCCCGTTGAGCAGGGCGAAGCTCAGCACGATCAGCGCGCCGGAGCAGGGGCGGATGCCGACGGCCGCCACCGCCGACCATGCCGTGCGCCAGTCGAAATTGTCGCCCAACAGCAGCGCCGGATCGGGGGCGTGCGAATGGCCGCAGGTCTCGCAGACTTCGCCGGCGGCGTGGTCATGATGGTGATGATCGTGGCCGGCCTGATCATGCGCGCCATGATCGTGATGATGGTGATCGTGCGCGCCGTGGCCATGCGAATGGTGGGCTGCATTATCGTGATCATGGTCGTGAGCATGAAGCGCGTGCGCATGGGCATGTGCAGCGTGCGAGTGCCCCGCATGGGAATGGCCGGCATGCGAGCGACTGGCATGGGCGGCTGACAGGCTGTAGGCGGGACCGGCACCGAACAGACGGCGGATGGCGGGGCCCGCCTTGCGCCAGAGCAGCCAGGCGCCGAACAGGGTGACCAGCACATAGCTCGAGATTTCCAGGAACCACGCCGCATCGGTCATCGACACCGTGGTGCCGCGCAGCACAAAATAGGCAAGCATCATGACCACGACCGCCGTCAGGCCCTGCAGCAGCGCCGAGACGAAGGACAGCATGATGCCGCGCTTCAACGCCACTTCATTGGCCACCATATAGGACGAGATCACCGCCTTGCCGTGGCCGGGGCCGGCGGCATGGAAGATGCCATAGGCGAAGGAGAGGCCGATCAGCAGCCACAGCTTGCTGCCGTCCTCGCGCATCGCTTTCATGGCGACGGCGAGCGAATGGTAGAATTCCTGCTGCCTTAGATTGATCCACATCAGGATGTGGGCGAAGGGCCCGGAGGTGGAGGGCGCCGTGCCGTCATTGGTGCCGATGCCGAGCGAGCTCTGGGCGTGGGCGACATCCGGCAGATGGGTGATCACCAGGGTGGCGGCCGCTAGGCCGAGCGCCAAACGCAGCGACGGTTTCATCACCGGATCTATCCTTCTGGCGAGCAGTTCAGTTCGAGCTTGGTGGCGAAGATCTTGCTCATGTCGGTGCCTGTCGGATCGTTGAAGAACGCTTCCGTCAGGGTCTTCTGGTTCTCGGCGATCGCCTCGTCCGGATCGGGGCGGATGACCCCCTTGGTGCAAGTCGAGGGCAGGCCCTCGACGGTGAGGTTCGCATCGTCGGTGAAGTCGATCGCGGTATAGAAGGTCGGGTCATAGACGCCGATGTCGATCTTGCCGGCGAGCTTGATCGGAACCTTGGGCTCGGATTCGAACAGGATGATCAGCTGGTCGTTGTCGAAATTGGCCATCAGATGTGGAGGAGGGGTCATCGCCACGTCCTTGCCGTCCTGGGTGACGAGCTGGAAATAGTTGAACTCCGCCAACGAGGAATGAACGGTTTCGGCCACTTCCTTCAGCTCCTTGTCGTCAAGCTTCAGGTCGGAGTTCTTGTCGAACTCCATCATCACCGTACTCGAAAACAGGTCGTCAAAACGCCAGAGATGGCGCAACGCCTTCACACTTTGGTGATCCTCGCTGAGGATGACGTCGAGGCGGGCCTCGGCGAAGACGTGGGGGTGCACCTCGGCCGGGTGGACCGCCGCGAACGTCGCTGCCATGGCGGAAGACAGCATGATTGCTTGCCGTTTCAGGTGCATTGCGGATGGCGATTCCATGGGATTGGGACGACTGTCGAGAGTTACCAGAAAGGGGGCGAAATTGGGACCGTGGCCATCGTCGGCGTGTCAGGCGCTTTCGCGTGTCTTGAACCACTGCACCAGGAAATCGACGAAGACGCGCACTTTTGCCGGCAGATAGCGCCGGTGCGGATAGACGGCGAAGATGCCGCTGCCGGAGAGCAGGCGGTCGTCCAATGCCGTCACCAGCCGGCCGCTCTCGATCTCGGGGATGGCGATGAAATCGGGCAGCATGGTGAAGCCAAGGCCGGCAACGGCCGCGGCCCTCGCGGTCATCGGGCTGTTGACCTCGATCGGGCCGGATACCGACACGCTCATCGTGTCGCCGGCGTCGCCCTTGAACGGCCAGTTGGTCAGCCAGCGGCCATTGGTGTCGATGATGCAGGGGATGCGGGCGAGGTCCTGAGGACGCATCGGCATGCCGTGCTTGGCGATCAGGTCCGGCGATGCGCACAGCCTGACAGAAAAGGGCGCAAGGCGCCTTGCGATCAGCGAGGAGTTCTCCAGCCTGGAGATGCGCACGGCGAGGTCGAAGCCCTCCTCGACCAGGTCGACGAAACGGTCATCGAGATGGATGTCGAGCACGATGTCGGGATGCTCCTTGGCGAAGTCGATCAGCGACTGGCCGATCGGCGCGTCGGCGAAGGTGCGCGCCGCCGAAAGCTTGATGCGGCCGCGCACATCGCCGGAGGATTCGCGCACCGCATCGGCCAGGCTGTCGACCTCGCGCACGATCTCGGAGGCGCGCCTGTAGTAGGTATGGCCGGCCTCGGTCATCGAGAACTGCCTGGTGGTGCGGTTCAGGAGCAAGGCGCCTAGCTCGTCCTCCAGCTCGCGCACATATTTCGACAGCAACGCCTTGGAGCGACCGATCTTGCGCGCGGCGGCCGAAAAGCCTTCGGCCTCGACGACGTCGATGAAGGCGCGCATGCGGGTCAGCGTGTCCATGGCTCAGGCCTTTCGTGCGGCGTCGAGGAGTTTGCGGCCGAGCCGTATCAGGGCGACGTCGCTTCCGGAAGGGCCGAGCAGTGACAGCCCGAACGGGGCGCCGTCGACCGATCCGAGCGGCAGCGTGATCTGCGGGAAACCGGAGAGGCCGGAGAGGCACAATAGATGCAGTGCCCTTTCGCGGTAAGTCTGCAGCTGTTCCGGCGCGCTCTTGACGAGCGGCGCCGCGCCCGGAACCGTCGGCAGGACGAGAAAGCCATGGCTGCCGAGCAGGGCGGCGAGCTCGGCGCGGAAGGCCAGCCGGCGCGCCTCTTCGGTTGCGACCGTCCTGGCATCGACGGCTCGGCCAAAAGCGAAACGCTCGTCGACGCCCGGCCCGAGACCGCGCTCGCCGCTGCTGATCCAGTCGCCATGCTCCTGCCATGCCTCGAAGGCCTGCAGGCGGCGAAAGCACCAATAGAGCTCGTCGGGGAAGGAGGCGAAACTGTACTCCACCTGCGCCGGCTCGCCGATGACGGAAGCGGCGAGCGCCTTCATTCTGGTATATTCGGTGGCCTCGGCCGTGCCCGACACTAAGGCGTCCAGCCAGCCGATCGACAGCGGCCGGTTGAGCCCATGCTGGTGCGGGTCGCGGCCGAGGAGCAGCTTGCCGACCGCCTCATAGGTTTCGATGTCGTCGGCGAACCAGCCGAAGGTGTCGAAGCTCGGCGCGAGCTTCATGGCGCCGTCGAGCGATATGCGGCCATGCGTAGTGCGCAGCCCGATCAGGCCGCAAAAACTCGCCGGGGCGCGGATCGAGCCGCCGGTGTCTGAGCCGGTGGCGATGTCGGCGAGCTTGCCCGCCACCGCCGCCGCTGATCCCGACGACGAGCCGCCGGTGACGCGCTCGGGCGCGGCCGGGTTCACCGGGAAGGGAAAATGCGCGTTCTGGCCCATCAGCGAGAAGGCAAGCTCGTCGGTCTGGGTCTTGCCGACGAATCGCGCGCCGGCGTCGAGAATGATCTGTACCGCCGGAGCGGTTTGCGAGGCGGCGTGGGCGTCGGCGAATTTGCCCGGATTGCCGCAGCCGGTGCGGTAGCCGGCGACGTCGTAGATGTCCTTGACGGCCAGCCGCAGCCCTGCCAGCGGGCCCAGTTCCGCATGCGCGACAGGCATTTGGCGAAGGTTGAGGAAGGCGTTGAACGGTCCGTGCGTGCCTGTCATCGTTCGATATCCGGATACGGTATTCCGTAGATTGTTCGATGCCGGAAATTTTACAACCGCAGCTTACGATTTTTATTGATTGTGAAATCCATCGCTCCTATATCGCGCTTGCCCAAAGTCGCACGTGCCTGTGGGTGTCCGCCGATCCTCGAATGGTGAGGGCAATCGGTAAGGTAACTGGAGCCAACCACTCCAGTCGGTCAGTGGCCAACCACAAGATCGAGGACACCTTGAAGCAACGACGGTGCGGGCCTTTCTGGTTCTCTTCCGGTTGTCCAAAGACCGGGGTTACTAAAGAGGCACACCTTCATTGCCGGCAGTGCGGACGGGTCTCCCATCCAAGCCAAGGCAGACAAAGCGAACCGAGGCCGGGCAAGGCCAAGGTTCACCGCCGCGAGACGGCATTTCATGGTTCCGGGGTCTCCACCGGCTGGTTCCATGGATTTTCCGTCCCGCCTTTGTCCACCGCGTGTTCGCGAGGCCGACAGCCCGCGTCCCGCAGCCTTATTGCGCGCCGAAAGGCGTTATGGAGAGACCCCGATGGCCACCCAGCGCATCCTTGACTTCCTCGCCACCCGACGTCCGAACGGCCCGTGCCTCGTCGTCGACCTCGATGTCGTGCGCGACAATTTCCGCGCCTTCGAGAAGGCGTTGCCCGATTCCAAGATCTACTATGCGGTGAAAGCAAACCCGGCGCCGGAGATCCTGCGCCTGCTTGCTGCGATGGGCTCGTCCTTCGACACCGCATCGGTTGCCGAGGTCGAGATGGCCATGGACGCCGGCGCGCCGGCCGACCGCATCTCCTTCGGCAACACCATCAAGAAGGAGCGTGATATCGCACGCGCCTACCAGCTCGGCATCCGCCTGTTCGCGGTGGACTGCGTCGAGGAGGTCGAGAAGATCGCCCGCGTCGCACCCGGCGCGCGCGTCTTCTGCCGCGTGCTGACCGACGGCGAGGGCGCCGAATGGCCGCTGTCGCGCAAGTTCGGCTGCGTGCCGGCAATGGCGGTCGACGTGCTGCGCCATGCCAAGGCGCTCGGCCTCGACGCCTATGGCGTGTCGTTCCATGTCGGCTCGCAGCAGACCGATCTCACGGCCTGGGACCGCGCGCTGGGCGATGCCAAGAAGGTGTTCGCGACGCTCGCCGACGAGGGCATCGTTCTGAAAATGGTCAATATGGGCGGCGGCTTCCCGACCCGTTACCTGAAGGACGTGCCGGTGGCGCAGGCCTACGGCCAGGCGATCTTCTCGGCGCTGCGCAAGCATTTCGGCAACGCGCTGCCCGAGACCATCATCGAGCCAGGTCGTGGCATTGCCGACCATGCCACGACCTGGCTCGATGA
>NZ_RZOJ01000740.1:0-1151 GCF_003998845.1 Mesorhizobium sp. M4A.F.Ca.ET.022.05.2.1
CGCCGGACTCATCGACCGCACGATCGATGCCGTCGGCGAACGCCAGGGCGCGCTGCCCGCTCTGCCCGTCGCCGACACGCTGAAGCGCGAGTCGGCAGCCGGGATGATCGAGGAGACCGTATCGAGGAACGGCCTGCATGCCGCCCAGACGCCGCAGGGCTTTCCCTTCTGGCCGCTTCTTGCCGCGCATGAAAAGGCCCATCATCTTGGCAAGGCGGATTTCACCGACGACGCCGCGATCGCCGAGTGGGCGCATATTCCGGTGAAAATCGTCCAAGGATCGCCGGACAACATAAAACTTACCTGGGCAAGGGATATTGCAATGGCCGATCAGCGGCTTTCCGGTGAACGGCCGCGCTTTCCGGATATCCGCACCGGCAACGGCTATGACGTGCATGCCTTCGAGCCGGGCGATCATGTCACGCTCTGCGGCGTCGTCATTCCGCACGACAGAAAGCTCTCCGGCCATTCCGATGCCGACGTCGGCCTTCACGCCCTCACCGACGCGCTGCTCGCCACCTGCGGCGCTGGCGATATCGGCACGCATTTCCCGCCGTCGGATCCGCAGTGGAAAGGCGCCGCCTCGAAGATCTTCGTCGAACATGCGGCCAAGCTGGTGCGCGGGCGCGGCGGACGCATCGCCAATGCCGACATCACGCTGATCTGCGAGGCGCCGCGCGTCGGCCCGCACCGCGAGGCGATGACGGCTGCCCTCGCCGCGATGCTCGGCATCGCCGGCGAGCGGATCTCGATCAAGGCAACCACCAATGAGAAGCTTGGCTTCATCGGCCGCCAGGAAGGCATAGCGGCCATCGCCACCGCCAGCGTAGTCTTTCCAGGTGAGGTTCCCGAATGAGCAACGCCGAACTCGCAAACGCCCTGCTTCTGGCCTGCCAGCAACGCGGTATCATGCTGGCGACGGCGGAAAGCTGCACCGGCGGCCTGATCATCGCCGCGCTCACCGACATTGCCGGCTCCTCCGCCGTGGTCGACCGCGGTTTCATCACTTATTCCAACGAAGCCAAGATGGAGATGCTCGGCGTTTCCGCCGCAACGCTCAAGGCGCACGGCGCGGTCTCACGCGAAATCGTGCTCGAAATGGCGGCGGGCGCGCTGGCGCATTCGCGGGCGAGCCTCGCGCTCGCGGTCAC
>NZ_RZOJ01000741.1:0-1140 GCF_003998845.1 Mesorhizobium sp. M4A.F.Ca.ET.022.05.2.1
TTCGTGCCGACCATCCTGTCCTTCGTCATTGTCGGCTTCGCCTGGAAGCTGATCCTGTCGCCGCTGTGGGGCGTGGCGCCGCATTTGCTCGATTTCGTCGGCCTGAAGAGCCTGTTCACGCCTTGGCTGGGCAAGGAGCAATATGCGTTGACCGCGCTCAGTCTTGTCTCGGTCTGGCAGTTCGTCGGCATCCCGATGATGCTGATCTATGCCGCGCTGCTGTCGATCCCGGACGAGGTGATCGAGGCCGCCGAATGCGATGGCGTCACCGGCATGGCGCAGTTCTGGAAGATCAAGCTGCCGCTGATCCTGCCCTCGATCGGCATCATCTCGATCCTCACCTTCGTCGGCAATTTCAATGCGTTCGACCTGATCTACACCGCGCAAGGGGCGCTCGCCGGGCCGAACTATTCGACCGACATCCTCGGCACCTTCCTCTACCGCGCCTTCTTCGGCTTCCAGCTGCAGGTCGGCGACCCCAACATGGGCGCCGCGATCGCCACGATGATGTTCCTGATCATCCTCGGCGGCGTCTGCGTCTACCTGTTCCTCATCCAGACGCGCCTGCGTCGGTATCAGTTCTGAGGCGCGCCATGAGCACTGCAACCCATTCGCTTCCCCGCACCATCGGCGCCCACGCCGTCCTGTTGACCTATACGGCGATCGCGCTGTTTCCGGTCATCCTGGTCATCGTCAATTCGTTCAAGTCGCGCGCCGCGATCTTCGGCGCGCCGCTGACGCCGCCGACGCCGAAGACCTTCGACCTGACCGGCTATACCACGGTGATCGGCCAAGGTGACTTCATCCACTATTTCCAGAACAGCCTCGTCGTCACCGTCGCCTCGCTGTTCTTCGTGCTGCTGTTCGGCGCCATGGCCGGCTTCGCGCTGTCGGAATACCGCTTCCGCGGCAACACGATGATGGGGCTCTACCTGGCGCTCGGCATCATGATCCCGATCCGCCTTGGCACGGTCGCCATCCTGCAACTGATGGTGGCAAGCGGGTTGGTCAACACGCTGACAGCGCTGATCCTGGTCTACACCGCGCAAGGCCTGCCGCTCGCCATCTTCATTCTGTCGGAGTTCATGAAGCAGGTGTCCGACGATCTGAAGAATGCGGGGCGCATCGACGGTCTGTCGG
>NZ_RZOJ01000742.1:0-1138 GCF_003998845.1 Mesorhizobium sp. M4A.F.Ca.ET.022.05.2.1
GTCGAGCCAGCAGGTCGAGGTGCTGCTGTCGTCGGCGCTCGAAGCCTGCGAATGCTATTTCCAGGCGTTCCAGTTCGTGGTCTGGTCGGGAACCTCGGCCAAGGACGCGCTTGCCGGCGTCCTGTTCGAGACCTACGGCACCGCCTGAGCCGGATCAGGACCCAAGATGAGTGCGAGTGGCGCGCGCAAGCCCGAGATCAGTTTCGCCGATTTCGACCGGGTCGACATTCGCGCCGGCACCATCATCGAGGCCGAGCCATTCCCCGAGGCGCGCAAGCCGGCATTCAAGCTGAAGATCGATTTCGGTCCGGCGATCGGGGTGAAGAAGTCCTCGGCGCAGATCACGAAATACTACGCGCCGGAGACGCTTGTCGGCCGGCAGGTGTTCGCCGTGGTCAACTTTCCGCCGCGCCAGATCGGAAAGTTCATGTCGGAAGTGCTAACGCTCGGCTTTCCGGACGAGGAGGGCGCGGTCGTGCTCGGCGCCATAGAGCACAGGGTGCCGGACGGCGGGCGTCTGTTCTAGGATGCATGGTATTCAGGTGAGGCCGCAATGCGAACGGCAGGCTCCTGCGCTTGTGGTGCTGGCGTACTTTAGGAACGGCTCCGCTCCGGTTCCCGGAGCCCAGCATTCTCAGTTCGGCCTGACCTGAATCTCAATACATCCTGGGCGCTGGCACCATCAGGCGGCCAGCTTGCGCGTCGTTCCCAGCGCTTCTTCGACCGTGTCGAGGAACATTTCCGCGCAGGCCGTCCAGCTGTAGCGCATGGCGCGCTGGCGCGCCTCTGCGCGGTCGACGTGAAGCGCGGCAAGGGCTGCCTCGCGCAGGTCCTCCGACACCGCCCCGCCGACACCGTCGCCGACGATGTCGATCGGGCCCGTCACCGGATAGGCGGCGACCGGCGTGCCGCTGGCCAGCGCCTCTATGATGACGTTGCCGAAGGTGTCGGTACGGCTCGGAAAGACAAAGACGTCGGCCGAGGCGTAGATCTCGGCCAGCTCGTCATTCGGTCGGTGGCCGAGGAAATGGGCGTTGGGATAGCGCGCCTTGAGCTTTGCGAGTTCCGGTCCCTCGCCAACGACGACCTTGCTGCCGGGCAAATCGAGGTCGAGGAAGGCGCCCAGGTTCTTCTCGAC
>NZ_RZOJ01000743.1:0-1127 GCF_003998845.1 Mesorhizobium sp. M4A.F.Ca.ET.022.05.2.1
GGTCGGGCGGTTGAGGTGGCAGATGCCGGCCTGAAGGCGGGCAGCGACCGCCATGGCGCGCTTGATGTCGCGGCTGAAGACGGCCGACGACAGGCCGTATTCGGTGTCGTTGGCGACGCGCACCGCCTCGTCCTCGCCCTTGACGCGAATGACTGGCTTGACCGGCCCGAAGGATTCTTCGGCATAGACGCGCATCGAAGGCGTCACGTGATCAAGCAACGTCGCTTCCACCACAGTGCCGGCGCGCTTGCCGCCGGCGACAAGCTTCGCGCCCTTGGCGACTGCGTCGGCGACCAGTTCCTCCATCTTGTCGGCGGCCTGGCTACTGATCAGCGAGCCCAGCACGACGTGGCCGCGCGGATCGCCTGCCGGCAGTTGCGCGGCACGGGCGGCGAGCCTGGCGACGAACTCGTCGGCGACCTTGTCGTCGACGATCAACCGTTCCGTCGACATACAGATCTGGCCCTGATGCATGAAGGCGCCGAAGGTCGCGGCATTGACCGCCGCGTCGATGTCGGCGTCGTCCAGCACCAGTAGCGGCGCCTTGCCGCCGAGCTCGAGCAAGGCCGGCTTGAGATGCCTTCCTGCAAGCTCGGCGATGATGCGGCCGACCTTGGTCGAGCCGGTGAAGTTGACGCGCTTGACGGCCGGATGCGCGACCAGCGCTTCGACGATGCCGGCCGCGTCCTTCGGATCGTTGGTGACGACGTTGACGACGCCCTTGGGCAGACCGGCCTCGACCAGAACCTGGCCGATCAGCCGGTGCGTGCCGGGGCATATCTCGGAGGCCTTGAGAACCACCGTGTTGCCGCAGGCGAGCGGCATCGCCAGCGCGCGGGTGCCGAGGATGACGGGTGCGTTCCACGGCGCGATGCCGAGGCAGACGCCGGCCGGCTGGCGGATGGCCATGGCCAGCGTGCCCGGCTTGTCCGAGGGGATGATCTCGCCCGAGATCTGCGTCGTCATGGCGGCGGCCTCGCGCAGCATGTTGGCGGCCAGCATGACGTTGAAGCCGGCCCAGGGGCCGGTAGCGCCGGTCTCTTCCATCATCAATTTTGTGAATTCGCTGACCTTGGAGGCCATGACGTCGGCCGCCTTGGAGAGCAAGGCGCGGCGTTCGCCGGGGC
>NZ_RZOJ01000744.1:0-1120 GCF_003998845.1 Mesorhizobium sp. M4A.F.Ca.ET.022.05.2.1
CGGCGTGTGTCGATACCCGAAAGATAGGCGGCGCGCTCACGGTTGCCGATGCCGTAGACGGCGCGGCCATGGTCTTCGTGCTGACCCGTACCGGCTTCGGCCGCGCCGATTAGCGCCCAGATGATGACGGCGTTGGGCACCGCCGGAATGGCAAAGCCGGTCGCCAGGTAGCGCATGGCCGGCGTTGCCGAATCCTGCGGCGAGAAGCCTCCCGTGTAGACCACCATCAGCCCTTGCGCGACGGCGTTGGTGGCCAGCGTCACGATCATCGAGGGGATGCGCAGATAGGCGACGCCGATGCCGTTGACGACGCCGATCGCGATGCCGCAGACAATGCCGAACGGGATGGCAAGCGCCACGCCGACCGGACCGTAGGCCGCGGCCGCGGCGGCCATCATCGCGCCGACCGCCACCGACCACGGCACCGACAGGTCGATCTGGCCGAGCAGGATGACCAGCATCATGCCGGTGGCAATGACGCCGAGGAACGACGCCACTTTGAGCTGCTGCAAGAGATATTCCGGCGACAGGAAGCTGCGCGAATAGAGGCTGCCGAGAAACAGTAGCAGCGCTATGCAGGCGAAGGCCGTGATAACAGCCGGATCGGCGCGCCGGATGAATTTCGGCATGCGCCCGGCGATGCCGCCGATGGTCGTTTCGCTCACAGGAACCACTCCAGCCGGTTGCGGACCCTGAACAGGGCGAAGGCGCCGAGGCTGACCGCGATCAGGAGGATGACGCCCTGGAACAGCGGTTGCCAGAGCGGATCGAAATCGAAGACGAACAAAAGGTCGCCAATGGTGCGGAAGGCGAGCGCGCCGAAGATCGCGCCGATGGCGCTGCCCTTGCCGCCGAACAGCGAAACGCCGCCGAGCACGACGGCGGCGATCGAAAACAGCGTATAGGCATTGCCGCTGGCGTAGGCGGCGTCACCCGTATAGGTGAAGAAGGTCAGGAACAGCCCGCCGATCGCGGCAAGCAGCCCGGCAAGCGCGTAGGCGACGAATTTCCCGCGCCGGATCGGCACGCCCGACATGTAGGCGGCGGTTTCCGAGGAGCCGGCGGCGTAGGCCGCGCGGCCAAGCTCCGAGCGGCTGAACGGCACCCACACGATCAGCAC
>NZ_RZOJ01000745.1:0-1110 GCF_003998845.1 Mesorhizobium sp. M4A.F.Ca.ET.022.05.2.1
GCATAGGCGCGTTGAGCGCGCTTTCGTCCCAGCCAAGCCGCATCTTCACGGTCACCGGTACCTCGACGGCGCCGACCACCGCCTCGATCAGCGACAGCGCGTGATCGAGATCGCGCATCAACGCTGAGCCAGCATAGCCGCCCGTCACCTTCTTGGCCGGGCAGCCCATGTTGATATCGATGATGTCGGCGCCCTCGCCCGCGGCGATCCGGGCGCCTTCGGCCATGTGCGCCGCCTCGCGGCCGGCAAGCTGGACCATGTGGATCGGCAGCCCGGAATGGCGGATTCGCAGGTCGCAGCCGGCCCTGCCTTTGGCAAGCTCTCCGCTCGCCACCATTTCCGACACGACCAGCCCGGCACCATGCCGATGGGCGCGCTGCCGGAACGCCTCGTCGGTTATTCCCGACATCGGCGCGAGGAAGACACGATTACGGATTATCACGCCGCCAATGTCGAGCGGCAGAGCCAATTTGGTCAATTCGGGCATGCACAAAAACCAAGCATATCGGATTGCTGCACATTCTCTAGCCAGTAGCAAGGCAATGTGCAACGCGCAATGACGTCAAATCAAGGCGCATTTGGGAAAAAGCTGGCCTTCGGCCAGCAAAGCGCAATGCGTCGTTCGGGATAAGCAAAGGTCGCTTTGGAATTCACAATTGGCGCACGATCTTTTCCGAAAACCGATTACACTTTTGCGGATCGTGCGCTAAGCCAATCGCAATGACTGACGCAAGCGAAAATCAGGCTTCGGGCGCCGATGACAAGGTCGCGGTGGTTATCGTAGCGGCCGGGCGCGGCGCGCGCGCCGGGCAAGCCAATGGACCGAAGCAATATCAACGCATCGGCGGCCGCGCCGTCATCGCGCGCACCTTGGAGACATTCCTCTCTCACCCGAGGACCGGTCCGGTCGTGGTGGCCATTCACGCCGACGACGGCGAGCTTTTCCGAAAGGTCGCGGGTGCGGATGCGGACCGTGTCATCACGGTCACCGGCGGCGATTCGCGCCAGGCCTCTGTCAGGCTGGGTCTGCTGGCGCTCAGGGATGCCGCGCCAGGCCGCGTGCTCGTCCATGACGCCGTACGCCCCTTTGTCGACGCCGGACTCATCGAC
>NZ_RZOJ01000746.1:0-1107 GCF_003998845.1 Mesorhizobium sp. M4A.F.Ca.ET.022.05.2.1
GTATCATGGAGGTGACCGCGCGCGGCAGTTTGCAGATCCGTGGCCTGACGGCGGAAAGCGCGCGCCTGCTGGCCGCCGAAGTGGATGCGCTGGGGATTGCCGTGCGCACGGGCGTGCCGGTCGAGACCGGGCCACTGGCGGGTATTGACCCACAGGAGGTTGCCGATCCGCGCCCGCTCGCCGAGCGGATCAGGGCGGCCGTTGAAGAGGCCGGGCTGACGCCACAGCTGGGACCGAAGGTTTCGGTGGTGATCGACGGCGGCGGGCAGTTGAGCATCGACGCGGTGACGGCCGACGTAAGGCTGAAGGCGGTGCGGGCCGACGCGGATGTGCAATGGACCGTATCGGTTAGTGGAGACGCGCGCAGTGCCAAGTCGCTAGCGACGATCGATGCGGATGCCGCGCGCGACATCACCGTTGCGGCTCTCCGGATGGTGGCCGAAAAAGGACGAGAGGCGCACACCAGGGATTTGTCGGAGAGACAACTTAATTCACTCGCAAGTTGGCACTCCGTCACCCCCCCCTCTGTCCTGCCGGACATCTCCCCCTCAAGGGGGGAGATTGGCAGCGTCGACGCCGGCTCCCCATTTTCAACGTTGCAGATTAGCGAAACCATCGGCGAGAGCGTAATCTCCCCCCTTGAGGGGGAGATGTCCGGCAGGACAGAGGGGGGGGCCTCGCGCAAACCTATCGGCCTTTTCCCCTTGGCAGGCGACACTTTTGCTCTCGGTATCGGCCTGCCCTACGGCAGCATGCCGGCACAATCGCTCATCGAACTTGCCACGCAAGCCGCCGGCCTCGGCACCACCGAAATGCGCCCGGCTCCCGGCCGTGCCCTGCTTTTGCTCGGCCTCACCGCATCTAACTGCACCTCGCTGCAAAGCTCCGCCGCCGCCCTCGGCTTCGTCACCGACGCCGCCGATCCGCGAACCCGCATCGCTGCCTGCCCCGGCACACCGGCCTGCGCCTCCGGCCGCATCGCCACCCGAGCCATCGCCGAAACCATCGCGGCGCAAAACAGCGACCTCCTCGACGCCTCGCTCAGCCTGCACGTTTCCGGCTGCGCCAAAGGTTGCGCGCATCCCGGCTTGGCCGCCCTCACACTGG
>NZ_RZOJ01000747.1:0-1107 GCF_003998845.1 Mesorhizobium sp. M4A.F.Ca.ET.022.05.2.1
GACTTGGGGGTGACCCGCCAAAACAACAATGCCTCAGTCGGATGATGGTTCCATGACCGGCAAAATATTTTTCAGTTGGCGGCGGACCGCCTTGCCGCCAGCCAGTCGCGCCCGGCATGGGCGAACACCGCGCAAAGCACGATCGCGCCGCCGATGATACTGGCTACCGGTGGGATCTCGCCCAGGAACAGGAAGGCGAACAGGATCGCGAACGGCACTTCGGCGGAGCCGAGCAGGCCGGATTCGGGTGCCGGGATCAGCCGCGAACCCTCCGTCCAGAGAATCGAGGCCAGCGCGAAGGATCCGCCGAAGGCGGCAAGCAGTAGCGCATCCCGTGCAGAAACCGCCAGCGGATCGGTGACGAACCAGCCGAAAACGAACAGAAGGAAGGCCGAGACCGCGCCCGCCCACACCACCGGCGTGTCGCGGAAGGCGCGCACCATGATCATGTAGAGTGCGCTGCCGGTGGTCATCAGCAGCGCCAGCCCATCACCGAAAAGATGACCGGTGCCGAAGCCCGCCCACACCATGACGCCGACGCCGCAGAGCGACACCGCGGCGGCGAGCATCGTCTGCAGCCGGACCTTTTCGCGCACCAGCAGGAAGGCGAATAACGCGGCGATGAAGGGCGAGGTCGCGTAGATGACCGCGACATTGGCGACATAGGTGAACTTGAAGGCCGCGATGAAGGCGATGCTGGCCGCGGCGCCCTCGATGGCCAGCAGCCAGCCGCGCCAGCCGAGCCGCAGGCTTTCGCGCCCGCCGGAGCGCCTGCGCCGCCACAGCACATAGAGCGCGATCAGAATCGAGCCGACGAAACCGCGCCAGCAGGTGATGGTCAGCGGATCGGCATGGATCGATTTTGTCAGCACGCCGGTGAGGCCGAATACGACGGCGGAGGCCGACACCAGAGCGATGCCCACGGTGCGTTGGGCGGCGGCCTTGGCCGCGCCATCGGGCAATGTGTCAGTCATGTCGAGGGAATCGGTCATGCCCCAGTCTACGCCCCCCTGCTGACATGGTTCCGTCAGTTGTTGTCCTGAAGCCGTTTGCGGAAATGCTCAGCCGCCGCCCGCCGGTCGCCGCGCGGGCGGCGAGGATCGTGAT
>NZ_RZOJ01000748.1:0-1105 GCF_003998845.1 Mesorhizobium sp. M4A.F.Ca.ET.022.05.2.1
CAGGAGGACCAGCGTCAGATACATCAGCAGGATGCCGGCGGCGATCGCCGTGGCGAAGCCGGTGAACAGCTCCTGCATGCGGGCGGCGTCGCCGCGCGCCAGCTCGTGGACGCCGGCCGGCAGGCTCCGCATGATCGGCAGGGCGCGGATGGCCGCGGTGCCTTCGCCTAATGTCAGACCGGAAAGATCCGCCTCGACGGTGGCGCTGCGGCTGCGCTCCACCCGGGTCAGGCTGTTCGGCCCGGCGTTGAAGCCGATGTCGGCTACGGCGCCGAGCGGGACTGTGCCCTTGGAGCCGGTCAGCGGCAGGACGGCAAGCTTTGCCGGATCGTCGATGACGCCGTCCGGCAGGGTGACGACAATCGACACCTGGCGATCGCCAAGGTTGAACTTCGCCAGGTTGGTGTCGGTGTCGCCCATGGTGGCGATCTTGACCGTCGCAGCGATCTCCGTCGGCGTGACACCAAGCTCGGCCGCCTTGGCGCTGTCGGGGCGCACGATCAGCTCGGGCTTGGTGGTCGCGGCGGTCGAGGTCGGGTTGATCAGGCCGGGCACCGACTTCATCTCGTCGATCAGGGCATCGCTCGCCTTTTCGAGCGCTGCGCCATCATCGCCGACCAGCGTGATCGACACCTTGGCGCCGGAGAAGCCGTCGGCGCCGAACTGGATGCGGGCACCAGGAATGTCGTTCAGCTTCGGCGAGGCTTCGGCTTCGAACGCCTGCTGGCTGAGCGAGCGTTCGGCGCGCGGCTTCAGATTGATCGTGACGGTGGCGGTGCGCACCTCGGCCGAGCTCGAACTCTGGTTCGGCCCGCCGCCCGAGGAAGCGGCCGTGCCGATCGTGGCGAAGACGCTGTCGACGGCCGGTTCACGCTCGAGGCGCTCTGCAATGTCCTGCACCACGGCCGTTGTCTGCTCGATCGTCGAGCCCGGCTGCAGTTCGACCGAGATCATTGAGCGGCCGCGATCGGCCGCAGCCATGAATTCGGTAGGCAGTTTCGTGGCCAGGAGCATCGAGCCGGCGAAGAAGGCTATGCCGGCGAACAGCGTGATCCAGCGGCAATTGAGCGCCTTGCGCAGCAGCCAGAGATAGGTCGGCACCCAG
>NZ_RZOJ01000749.1:0-1097 GCF_003998845.1 Mesorhizobium sp. M4A.F.Ca.ET.022.05.2.1
GTGCTGGTCGAGCCCGATCTCACCGTGCCGGGCAGCCCGGAAATCTTCGTCATCGGCGACACCGCGCATGTGTTGCGCCCGGACGGGAAACCGGTGCCGGGCGTGGCACCGTCCGCCAAGCAGGAGGGGCGTCACGTCGCCGCGACGATCAAGGCGCGGCTCGCCGGCGATACGACTTCGCGTCCCTTCCGCTATCAACATGCCGGCGACCTGGCGACCATCGGCAAGCGCGCGGCCGCGATCGACTTCGGCTGGATCAAGCTCACCGGTTGGCTTGCCTGGTGGCTCTGGGGCGTGGCGCACATCTATTTCCTGATCGGTTTCCGCAACCGGCTCGCGGTCTCGCTTAGCTGGCTATGGATCTACTTCACCGGCCAGCGCAGCGCGCGGCTGATCACCCAGGGCGACGACGACAAGGGCTGACGTCGCGCCGGCATCCGGTTCACCGACACGTCACCTTGTCGTGATCGACAGGCCTTTCAATGGACATGGACTTAGACCTCCTTCACCGGCAAGCTCCGCGCTCGCTGGCAGGGGTGTCGCGTTGTCGAAGAGGAGAAAACAATGTCACGACTGCCCGTCTCCCGTCGCGAATTCCTGGCCGGCGCCGCCGCCACCGGGGCGCTGATCATGCTGCATCCCTTCTCCGCCCGGGCCGCGGCCAATCAGGCGCATCTGAGGATCATGGAGACGACCGACATCCACGTGAACGTGCTGCCCTATGACTACTACGCCGACAAGGCGAACGACACGATGGGCCTGTCACGCACCGCCTCGCTGATCGACGCGGTTCGCAAGGAAGCCACCAATGCGATGCTGATCGACAATGGCGACCTTCTGCAGGGCAACCCGATGGGCGACTACGTCGCCTACGAGAAGGGCCTGAAGGATGGCGACCTGCATCCGATCATGAAGGGCATGAACCTGCTCGGCTACGAATGCTCGACGCTCGGCAATCACGAATTCAACTACGGCCTGTCGTTCCTGGACAAGGTGCTGGCCGGCGCCAATTTTCCCTTCGTCTGCGCCAACCTGATCCGCGGCACGACGCTTGCCGCCAACCCGCGCGACGACAGGCTCTACCTCAAGCCCTATGT
>NZ_RZOJ01000074.1:0-19740 GCF_003998845.1 Mesorhizobium sp. M4A.F.Ca.ET.022.05.2.1
GGAAGGATCCCGCTGGTTGCGCTCGATCAGCCGCAGCGCTTGCAGCGTGAACGTCGCGACAAAGTAACCGGAGACGCCGCCGATCGCCTTCTGGAACGGCATGAACATGCAGGTCCTTGCCAGAAGTTCCCGCACGACGTGGTCGCCCCAAGGCATTGCTCCAAGCAGCGATGTGGCGTCCAGGACGGCGTGATGGTTTTCTGGGTCGCTGCGGAGCCATTCCAGGAGGTTGGAGATATCCTGCGATGTGTAGGTGGTGGCGCCAGTCGTTTCATGACCGACGCCGATGAAGAGTTCGATCCCCAAGCCGCGCAGATAGCCGGCGGATGGAATGGTCCCTTCTGTTGGCGAGAAGTGTACGCGCCGTTCGTCGCCTCGCTTTGAATAGCGATGCAGTTCGACAAGCTGGGCACCCCAAGACTGGCGGAAGAAGCCGCGGGAGCCTGCCGCTTCCGATTCCGGCGCTGGCGTATCGACGTAGACCCCTTGCTTGTCGTTGCTCGCGTTCATCAGGTGCATGACGCAAGCGGTGAAGCCGCTATGTCCTCCTCCAAGTCCGACCGCCATCTGGTTCGACTTGGGGAACCCGAAGTAGCGATGTATCTCGCGCATCATGTCGAGCAGGATCTTGTCGGCCGGATAGCCGCGATGCATGCTGCGGCCGATCTCCGCGGTGGTGAAGGGGCCGATATCGTTGCCTCTGTCGTCGAGCTTCCTGTAGTTGCGTTCCAGCCAGGCATCGAACTCGAAACGCAGGAGCCGCGCATCAACCTCGTCGGCGGTGAGGTCGGTGATGGGGCCGACGCCAAAAAATGGGTTGGCGGTTCGTCTTGGGCGCCCGGCGGCCGTCAGCCGCAGCGCGGCAAGCCGCTCTGCCCTTAGCGTTTCTTTGGACGTCATCAGCCTACCTCAAAGCAATGGGGATCCACCTGCGAAGCCGCAGGCGCGTTCAGTTCCCGATCGGGAATGTGCTGGCCAGCGCAGACGCTGGCCAGGCGATGTCGTCAGCGCAGTTGGATCCACACGGCTTTCGTCTCCGTGTACTGATCGTGCGCGGCCAGGCCCTTGTCCTTGCCGCCGAAGCCGGACTCCTTGTAGCCGCCAAACGGCACGGCAAAGTCGCCTTCCGAATAGCAGTTCACCGAAACAGTTCCTGCGCGGATTTGCTTGGCGACGCGGTGGGCGGTGTTGAGATCGTCGGTATAGAGGGACGCGGCGAGGCCGTAGTTGGTGTCGTTTGCCAGGCGCACCGCCTCAGCCTCATCCTTGAAAGTGATCACCGACAGCACCGGGCCGAAGATTTCCTCACGGGCGATCTTCATATTGTTGGAAACACCATCGAAAATGGTCGGCTCGACGAAGCTGCCGCCCGTACCCGCCAGTATCTGGCTTCCGCCCAGGGCGATCCTGGCGCCTTCCTTGCGTCCGGTTTCGATGTAGGAGAGCACCTTGGCAAGATGCTCCTGCTCGATCATGGCTCCAATGCGCGTTGTGCGCTCGAGCGGGTCGCCAACAGTCCAGGATTGGAAGACTGGCTTCAATTCCTCGAGCAGGCGGTCCTTGATGCTCTCATGGACGATGAGGCGCGAGCCGGCCGAGCAGTTCTCGCCCTGGCAGAAAAGAATCCCGGTCGCGACGTTCTCGACTATCGGAGCGAAATTCCTGACATCGCCCATCACGATGGCAGGGCTCTTGCCGCCGCATTCGAGGATGATGCGCTTCATGTTTGAGTCTGCCGAATATTTGAGGAATAGCCGACCCACCTCTCCCGATCCCGTGAAGCTGACGCAATCGATGTCTCTGTGCAGGCCTATGGCCTGACCGGCAGTCGGTCCCAGGCCAGGAACGACGTTGAACACGCCATCAGGTATGCCTGCCTCGGATGCCAGCGCCGCCAGCCTGATCAATGACAGGGATGTCTGCTCGGCCGGCTTCAGGACCAGGGAGTTGCCCCCGGCCAGGGCGGGCGCCAGCTTCCACATGGCGACGAATAGCGGGAAGTTCCAGGGGATCACGCCGCCGACGACGCCGATCGGCTCGCGCACGATCATCGACACGACGTCGCGTGGCGCCGGAGACACCTGGTCGTAGATCTTGTCGGTCGCCTCCGCATGCCAGCGCAATGTCTCGATGGAGTCGGGCAAGTCGACATTGATGGAATCGTTGATAGGCTTCCCGCAGTCGAGCGTTTCGATGAGCGCCAGCTCGGCGCTGTGTTTCTCGATCAGATCCGCAAAGCGCAGCAGGACTTTCTTGCGTTCTCGCGGCGGCAGGCCCGACCAGGTGCCGGCTTCGAAGCTGCGGCGCGCCGCCTTGACCGCGAGATCGACGTCCTCCGCCCCGCCGGCAGCCACGTTGGCCAGCAACTTGCCTGTTGCCGGATTCACCGTCTCGAAGGTCTCGCCCGATTTGGCCGCGACATAGGCGCCATCAATGAAGGCCCTGGTCTCGAATTTCAGTGTCTTGGCTTCGGCGTGGAAGTCTGTGTGGACATTCATGTTAAACTCCTGCGGATCGCATTGAAGGGTGTCGATCAGGCGTTAGGCCAGGTGTCGGAAAGCGTGTATCCGGTGGGGAACGGATCACTCGGATCGAGCACGAACTGGTGGAAGCCGGTGATCCAGGCCCGCCCGCTGATCGCGACGGAGACGGCATCGACGTTGCCCACCTTGGAAGTCTGAAATATCTCGCCCTCGAACTTTGTCCCGATGATCGATTCGTGGATGAATTTTTCGCCGGGCGCGATCTCGCCGCGGGCATGGAGGAGCGCCAGCCGCGCGCAAGTCCCGGTGCCGCAGGGCGAGCGGTCGAGGCGGCCAGGCGAGACGATCACGCCGTTGCGCGATGACTTTACCCCGTCGCTGACCGTGAGCGGACCGGCGAAAAGTGTCTGGTTTATGGTGTGAATTGCAGGGTTCTCGGGATGGATCGAAGGCAGCTGCTCAGCCGCCGCGCGCTTGATCTTTTCCCCGACGTCCGACAGGTCGCGCGCTTCCGATGGCTCGATCGCGAAGCCGCAGTCGCCTGCATCGACGATCACGTAGATCATCCCGCCATAGGAGACGTCGACGCGAAGAGATCCAATGCCAGCGACCTCGATCATCCGGTCGCGATGCAGGACGAAGGATGGCTGGTTCCGGAACTTCACGCTTTCGCATTTTCCGTTGCGGCATTGCGCCTCGACCTCGATCAGCCCCGCCGGCGCCTCGAGTGTCAATTTGGTGACGGGCTCCTGCATGGCGATGACGCCCGTCTCAAGCAGCACGGTGACCGTGCAGATGGTGTTTGTCCCCGACATCGGCGGATAGGACGCCGGCTCGATGATCACGTACCCCATCTGGGCGTCGGGGTGAGACGAGGGCAGGACCAGGTTGGTGCAAAGTGTGACTTTGCCGCGCGGCTCATGGAGAAGGAACGCGCGAAGATCGTCGCCCTTTGTCTCCAGCCAGCGCGCCTTTTCGAACATCGTCTTACCGGGGACGTCAATGACGCCGCCGGTGATGACGTCGTTGGGCTCGCCTTCAGCATGGGCGCCGACGACGTTGATCATCCGCGATAACCGCATGTGTCGTCCTCCTTGTTCAGTCGCTTGCGAGCGTTCCGAGGTGCGGCCGAATGACGACCGGTGAATTGCCAAGCATGCCGCAGCGGACCGGCGGCATCCAGGCCCGCCCCGGGGAGACGGTGTCCCCGGGACAAGGGCGCTCACCTCAGGCGGCGGCGCCGAGGGCTTCGTCGACCAGCTTCACCTCCGCCTCGGTGAGCGGCAGGACAGGAAGCCGGCACTCGCCGACGGGGCGTCCCGTCTTGGTGCTCGCTGCCTTGGCGACGGGGTTGAAAGGAGACGTCCAAAGCAGCAGCGACAGCGGGCGCAGCTTGAGCCAAAGAGCGGCCGCCTCGGCGAGGTTCTTGGCTTGAACGAGATCGTAGAGCTTGACCAGCTGCTTCGGTACGGCATTGCCGGACCCGGTGAACACGCCGGGCGCGCCGCTGACAAGGCTGTAGAAATTCAGATAGTCGCAACCGTTGAACACCTTGGCGCCTTGGGCCGAGAGCTGATCGATGCGCATCATGTTCGACGTGCTGTCCTTGATGTATTTGACGTTGTCGATCTCACTGAAGCGCTTGAAGACGTCAGGCGTGATGTCGAAGCCGGTATACTGGGGAATGTTGTAGACCATGATGGGGGTCGCGACGGCCTTGGAAATCTGCTCGTAGTGGTAGCGCACTCCCGGTTCGCTCGGCCCCTCGAAGAAAGGCGGCAGGATGAGCAATGCGTCCGCGCCAGCGTCCCGCGCGTGCTTCGAGTTGTCGATCGCGTCTTCGGTGCGCAGGGCAGACGTCTGGACGATAAGCTTGGCCCGGCCATTGATCCGCTTGCCCGCGATCTCGGCGATGCGCCGCTTCTCGGCCTCGGTGAGGAAAGGAAACTCTCCGGTCCCGCCATTCACGGCGATGATGTGAATTCCCGCCTCGATCAGCGAGTCGATATTTGCCGCCAATGCGCCCTCGTCGAGCGCAGCGCCATTGTCCTTGAATGGCGTGCAGATCGGCACGCAGATGCCTTTTAGTTCACTCACGTCTTTGCTCCTTTTGCGCGACTGATTGACCGTTGAACTTGCGGCGCGACCTCATTCCGCATGGAATGACTCGGTCGCCGCAAGCTATAGATTTCGCTGTATACTTCCTGTTAGCCACCAGCGGTCCGGAACCACATTGCTAACCATGGATTTCCATAGTTGTAATCGTTTTCATGCCGTAGATCAAGCGATTGCTGCATTTGATGCTGCGCGCCTTAGGCGGTGTGGTAAGGCTGCGGGTCGGCGGGCAACGGCGCTATCCCGCGAATGGCGTCCGCGACCTTCTCAGCCATCATGATGACCGGGGCGTTGAGGTTGCCGCTGACGATCTCAGGCATGATCGAGGCATCGACGACCCTGAGGCCCTCAATGCCGTGCACCTTTGCTTCCTTGTCGACGACCGCGTCATCCCCCTCGCCCATTCTGCAGGTGCAGCATGGATGGTAGTTGGTGCCGGCAATCCCGCGCAGCCAATTGGCGATATCCTCGTCGCTGGCGATCGAGGGGCCGGGCATTTCTTCAACGCCGCGAAACTCGTCCCATGCCTTCTGGCGGACCACGTTGCGGATCGCCTTCACGGCCTGAACAGCCTGCAGCATGTCGTCAGGGTGCTCGAGATAGTTGAACAGGAATTTCGGCGCCACCCTTGGATCGGCCGACTCTACCCACACGCGTCCCTCGCTCTTGGGCCTCATCAGGCTCAGGAAGTACTGGAAGCCGTTCTCGAGCTTGACGTTGCCGTGCTGGAATTCGCCCAGCATCGGCACGAACTCGAACTGCACGTTCGGTATGGTTTCGTCTTCCCTCGTGCGCATGAAGGTGCCGACTTCGAAGAAATTGGTCGCGCCAAGCCCCTTCTTGAAGAGGAGCCACTGAAGCCCGAGCTTCGCCTTGCCGAAGGTTGAGAGTTCCTTGGCAGCCGATACGTCCTTCGTAGCGCGATACATGACAGGGGCAGCCACATGATCCTTCAACCCTCGTCCGACGCCAGGCAGGTGGTGTTTCAGCGCAATCCCGGCCTTTCTGAGGTCATCGGCAGGGCCAATGCCGGATAGCAGCAGCAGTTGTGGGGAATTTAGCGCTCCCCCGCACAGGATTGTTTCGCGCTCCGGCTCAAATTGCTGGGCGCCGGCTTTTGTGGTCACAGCAACCCGAACGACGCGCTTGTTGCTCGTTTCGATGCCGGTGACCCTAGCGCCGGTGAGCACGGTGAGGTTGGGCTTGCGGGGCTGGGCATGGATATAGGCCTGCGAGGTGCTCCAGCGAATTCCGTCATGGACGTTGCGCTGGGTTATGTGAACGCCTTCCTGCTGATATGCATTGTGATCAGTAACATGCTTCAGACCGCTCTCCACCCCCGCCCTCAGGAAGGCGTGGTAAAGAGGATTTTCCGCCTTGCAGGTCTCGATCCGCATCGGCCCGGAGCCGCCGCGATAAGCGTTCGCTCCCTTGTCGAATGTCTCGGCTTTCTTGAAATAGGGCAGACATTGCGCATAGGACCATCCGTCAGCTCCGATCGACGCCCAGTTGTCATAGTCCCAAGGATTGCCGCGGACCCAATTCATGCCATTGATGGAGGACGAGCCGCCCAGCACGCGCCCTCTCGCCTCATGTATGACCCGCCCCTGCAAGTGCGGTTCCGGCTCCGAATTGTAGAACCAGTTGAAGCGGTCGTTCATTAGCGGAAAACCAAGGGCCGCCGGCATCCGGATATATATGTGCTGATCGGAGGGACCCGCTTCCAGGAGCAGAACCGTGGTCGACGGGTCCTCGGCCAGCCTGGACGCTATCACGGAGCCTGCCGAGCCCGAACCTATGACGATATAATCGAACGCCTTGTTGTCCGTCACCGGGGCACTCCTTACGATCTTGCCGAGGTTGTCAGGGTGTGCGGCAGGGCGTGGGTGCGTTTCCCAAGCTTGATGAAGGTCGACTTCACCTCGGTGAACTCGAGCAGGCCGTCCAACCCGTTTTCACGACCGATCCCGCTTTGCTTGAAGCCGCCGAACGGCATCTGGACCGCGGTCTCGAGAAATGTGTTGACGTAGACCGTCCCGCTGCGAAGTTCCCGCGAAACGCGTATCGCCTTGTCGATGTCCTTCGTCCATAGCCCGTTGCCCAGACCATAGTTCGTGTCATTGGCGAGCGCGATTGCTTCCTCGACGCTCTTGAAACGCGTGACCGCAAGCACCGGGCCGAAAATCTCTTCGCGAAAGATGGTCATGTCGGGGGTGACGTTGGAAAAGATGGTAGGGGCAACATAATAGCCCATGCCGAGGCCGTTTTCGGTGACACGGTTGCCACCGAGCAGAAGCGTCGCGCCCTCCTCTAAACCGGACTCGATGTATGACAGCACCTGTTCCATGTGCTTCTCGTGGATCAGCGCTCCGACGTCCGCGTCCTCATCCGTCGGCAAGCCGAGGCGGATCTTCTTAGAACGCTCGACCAGCTTCTCCAGGAAGCTTTCCGCAACGCTATCCTCAACAAGAAGCCTGGTGCCCTGGACGCATTCTTCGCCCTGATTGAGGATGTAGCCGAGCAGGATGCCATCCAGCGCCGCATCGATGTCGGCATCGGCAAAGACGATATTTGCCGCCTTTCCGCCTAGCTCGAGGCCAACGCGCTTGACCTGCTCGGCCGCGCGCTGCGCGATCCTGATCCCGACCGCGGTCGATCCGGTAAACGAGATCATGTCGACATCTCGATGCCCGGTGAGGATCTCGCCGACCGTCCGGCCCGAGCCGGTTACCACATTTATGACGCCATTTGGGATGCCGGCCTCTGTCGCCAGCTTGGCGATTTCCAGCGTCGAACCAGAGGTCAGCTCCGATGGCTTGACCACAACCGTACAGCCGGCCGCGAGCGCGAAGGGCAGCTTCTGGAACAGAGTCACCATGGGGAAGTTCCATGGCGTGATCATTGCAATCACGCCGCGCGGCTCACGGGTGACAAGACCCAGATTTGCGTCACCGATGTTGGAGACGAGGTCTCCTGGGAGTTGCCAGGCAAGCGCTGCCGCATAGCGCGCCAGCTCAATTGACCACTCAATCTCTGCCCTGGCGAAGCGGATCGGCTTTCCCACCTCTTCTGCCTCGATCAAGGCCAACCTTTCTAGGTCACGGGTCATCAAATCGACCCAATGCCCAAGGGCCTTGGCCCTTTCGGCGCCAGGCATCGATGACCAGACAGATCTCGTGTCGAAGGCTTTACGGGCGGCCCCGACAGCAGCCCTTACCGCCTGCTCGTCGCTTTGCGCGAAACGGGCTAGCAGCCTGCCATGGGCTGGCGATTTGCGTTCCACCTTCCGATCGGCGCCTGCCCAACCGCCGTCGATCCAATTGTCGTATTCACGGACGTCCATCGATCCATTTTCCTCGGTCAGTTTGGCGCGACGAGCCGGCTCTTGCCTGGCGCAACAAGCACGCCGACCACGTCGCCGACCCTCGCCACAGTTCGATCGGTGACGACGATGAACTTGTGACCACCGCAGTCGACATAGACATTGGTGGTTTGCCCAAGCGGCTCGACGAAATCGACGCTTGCCGACGCGGCGCCTTCGACGCCGTCACCAACGATCAAGAGATGCTCGGGGCGGACCCCGACGAAGAATTGTCCTTGGGCGTCGGCAAAGCTGCTTGCCTTGTCGGCGACCTCCCCTGACAGACTGTCGGCAAAGGGCTGGACGGAGGCGGCAATTCCCTTCTTGCGGTCAAAATGAGCAGGGAACAGGTTCATGGGCGGAGAACCGATGAAATCGGCCACAAACTCGGTTCTTGGCCTGTCGTAGATCTCCAGCGGCGTTGCCACCTGGACCATATCACCCTTGCGCATGACGGCGATCCGGTCGGCCATCGACATTGCTTCGATCTGGTCATGGGTCACGTAGACGGTGGTGATGCCGAGGCTGGTAACCAGCTTCTTGATCTCGGTGCGCATCGTGGCGCGCAGCTTCGCATCGAGGTTCGAAAGTGGCTCATCCATCAGAAAGACGCGGGGATTGCGCACCAACGCCCGCGCCAGGGAGACGCGCTGCCGTTGCCCGCCGGAGATCTGTCCCGGTTTGCGATCCAGATACTCGGCAATTCCGAGTTTTTCCGCGGTCGCATGCACTTTCTTTTTGCGCTCTCCCTCGGCGATCTTGCGCACCTTCAGAGGAAACTCAATGTTCTGGAACACGGATAGGTGCGGATAGAGACCGTAGTCCTGGAACGCCATCGCAATATCGCGGTGACGAGGTTCCTCATATGTCACGTCGCGGCCATTGATTTTGATCTGGCCGTCGCTGGGAAGCTCCAGTCCGGCAATCATGCGCAATGTCGTCGTCTTGCCGCAACCGGAGGGACCCAACATGACGAAGAATTCGCCGTCCTTGATGTCGACCGACACGCCGTTCACAGCAGTGAAGGCGCCAAAGCGCTTGTAGACAGATTTGACTTCGATACCCATTGTCGTTCCTCATCCCTTCACGGCGCCAAGCGTCAGGCCCCTGACCAGGTATTTTTGCATCAACAGGACGAGCACGACGACCGGCAACGACATCAGCACGCCGGCCGCCGAGCCCAATCCCCACGATATCGCCTTGGCCTTGATCGAGCTCGCCGCGATCACCGGCAGCGTGCGCGCCTCGGAAGACGTCAGAATGCTGGCCAGCAGGAATTCATTCCAGGCGAACATGAATATGATCACCATCGTCGCAGCCAAGCCGGGCAAAAGCAGCGGCAAGGTCACGCGCCAGAAGCATTCGAAGCGGCTGCATCCATCTATCAAGGCAGCCTCTTCGATCGACTGCGGAATCTCCTGGATGAAGACGCGCATCACCCAGACCACGAACGGCAATCCGTTCAACGTATAAACGGCGATCAGCAGCCACGGCGTGTCGAAGATGCCCAGCTGCTTGGCGATGATGAACAGCGGGATGACGCTCACCATCGGCGGCAGCATGCGGATCGACAGAACCTCGAAGGCGATGAAGTTCTTGTTCTTAACGTCGAAACGCGCCAGTCCGTAGGCGGCGAGCGTCCCTGCGATCATTGCAAACAGAGTAGCCAGGCAGACGATGAATGCGCTGTTGATCAAGGCATCCATCGCATTCAGCTCCGTAAAAAGCTTGCGGTAGCTCTCTAATGTCGGAGCAAAAATCCACTTCGGTGGATAAGCCGCTATGTCGACATCTGATTTCAGCGAAGAAAGCGTCATCCACACGATGGGGAAAGCAAAGAAGGCGGTCGCCATCAGGGCAAGGACGTAGTAGCCGATGTCGCTGAGGATGGAGCCGCGTCGCGTGATCGACCTTGACATCAGCGGGCCTCCTTTTCGTTCACCATGCGCATGAAGCCCGTGTATTTCACGAAGATGAGAACCACGGCGAGGATGATGAGGAGCGTCAGCCAGGATAGCGCAGCACCATAGCCGAGGCTGAAGAAGCGGAAATTGACCCTTGCCAGGTAGATGCTGAGCAGGTCGGTGGCGAAATCGGGACCGCCACGTGTGATGATATAGACCGTGTCGTAGGTGCGGATGGCATCCACGATCCTGAGCAGGCTCGCGATCACGATCACCGGTTTCAGCATCGGCAGCGTGACCATGAAGAAGGTCTGGATCGGCGAGGCGCCGTCGATCGCCGCCGCCTCGAAGGGGCTCTTGGGCAGGGCCGAGAGGCCGGCGAAGATGATCAGGAACATGAAGGGGGTCCACTGCCAGACATCGACCAGCAGCATCGAGGCCATGGCGCTGGCCTTCTCGCCGGCCCATGGCTGCGGTGGAATGCCGACGAGGCTCAGAACGTAATTGAGCACGCCAAGGTCGGGCATCATCATGATGCGCCAGGTGATGCCGACGGCGATCGGAGTGATCAGCATCGGGACGATGATGATGGTCCTCAGCAGCGTGAAACCGCGGAGCCTGACATTGAAGAGGAGCGCCAGCAGCACGGCCAAGGTGAGAGACAGCCCCACGGACAAGACGGTGAACAGCAGCGTCAGCAGGATCGAATGCAGGAACTGGGCGTCCGACACTGCATCGGCGTAGTTGGCGAGGCCGACAAATCCCTGGAACTTATCCGGATCCGAGGGGCGATAGCCGGTGAGGCTCATATAGAGCGAGTGCAGGAGCGGAAAGAGCCCGACAACCGTCATGATGATCATGGTCGGCGCGAGCAGGATCATGCCGGTGTAACGCTCTCCGGCACGCTTGGCTCGATCGGTCGCGACGGGCAAACCCTCTAAGCTGACTGTCATGGTCCTTGATCCCGACGGCGCCGAGCGGGCATCTGCCCGCACAGCGCGTTCTTGTTCGACGAGCGCTGGTATATCCAGGCGCTTGCGGGCGGCACTTCAGCCCTTGACGAGCTTTCCCACCCGATCCACGGCATCGACCATCGCGGTCTTCGGGGTCTTTCGCCCAGTCACGCCGGCGAGGACTTCCTCGTAGATTGCCCGCTGCACTTCCACCGCATTGGTCAAGCGATAAGGCGGGATCGCGATCGGCTGGGTCCCGCGGGTCTTGAAATCCTCAAAGACATGGAGCCCCGGAATCGTTTTGATCATGTCCGGATTTTCGAGATCCGGCTTGTAGCAGATCGAGGTTTCACCCGCTTCCGAGAAATACTTGTAACCGCCATCGGCAAGCCAGGCCAGGAACCTGTAACCGTCGGCCTGCTTTTTGCTGGCGGCGTTGAGCACCACTGTCCAGCCGCCAATCATCGACTGCTGGAACTTCTCGGTCGGCGCCACCGCGTAGCCGAACTTGCCGGCATGCGGTCCGCCCTCAATGCCGGAGAGCGCGTCCGACCAGGAAATGATCATGGCAGCGGTTCCCTGCCCGATCGCGGACTGACCTTCTGGGTAGTCGAACCCGGACACCCCTTGCGGGCAATACTGCAAGACCTCCTTCAGCCTTTCGATGGCATGCTCGCCCTGCCCCTCGGAATTGAAGACGGGCTCATTGGCGTCGTTGAAGCAGCCGTCGTCGGTCGGCGCAAGCTTCGTCATGCCCATGACGCGCGTCATCCAGTCACCGGACATGTGAGCGTCTTGTCCTCCCAGGCAAAGCGTGTTTCCGGCAATGTCTGAGCTGTGCAGCTTCTTGGCAGCCGCGACATACTCGTCCCAGGTGACCGGCACCTTGTCGATACTGGCTTTCTCGAACAGATCCTTGCGATAGATGAAGACCGGAATCGTCATGGCGAGCGGCAGGCCGTAGTGCTTGCCCTGGTAGATGGAATATTGCAGCGATCCCTCTGTGACGTTCCCATATTTGATCTCGGGAAGGTCAGGGTTGGCGGCTTTGATGTCCTCCATCGTGGGCGCCCACTTGTTGCGCTGCGGCTGCCGGACCCAGAGGCTGTCGGTGGTGATGATGTCGAACGTTTCCGAACCCTGTGAAAGTTCGATCAGCATCTTTTCGTAGTGAGATTCGTAAGGGTTGGATTCCCCGGTGATCTTCGCGGCTGTATATGCCTTCGCCACCTGGTCGGTGAGTGCCCCTGCCCAGACTGAATTGCTATTGAGGATATTGAGCGTCACTTCCTCCGCATATGCTGACGAGGCGCGATAGGCGGCCAAGGCGGCAGCAAGGCCGGCAGTGGCCTTCAGGAAGTTGCGACGAGACACTGGCAGTCTGATCGACGCGGTCAATTGTGGATTCTCCCTTTTATGCGAGACGGCAAAAGCCGGCCTCGACGCTCCCAACTCATGTAAACGTTTTCATTCTTCGCGAGCAGAACAAAGATGTCAAGCCCAAACCCACATCAAGATAGAAATTTCTGTAAACGATTACATATTAGAGCGTTTTATGGCTTGTCAAGCGAGGTGAAGTCGAGGACAAAAGCCCTAGGTGAACAAAAGCCAACGAAATGGTGCGGCTTATGCCGGGCAAAAGAGCCAAGCAACCCAAGTTGAAGAAGAAGGCAGGCGTCTTCGACGTTGCCCGCGAGGCGGGGGTTTCGGTGGCCACCGTATCGCGGGCGTTCAATCTGCCTGACCTCGTCAGTGAGGATGTTCGCCGACGGGTCCTGGCGACTGCGCAGAACCTCGGCTACGCGGCCAACCCGGCGGCAAAAGCGCTGCGCTCTCGTAAGACCCATATCGTGGGGGCGGCGATCCCGACGCTGGACTATGCGATCTTTGCGAAGATGATCAACCACTTTCAGGATAGCTTCGCGCAGCACGGCTACATGACGATCGTTGCAACAACCGGCTTCGAACACGCCAACGTTTTTGAGAAGGTCAAAACATTGGTAGATCGCGGCGCCGAGGCGCTTCTTCTGGTTGGCGCGATCGAGGACCCGGCGCTCGTGAGCTATCTCAAGCAACCCCATATCCCGGTTGTGACGACCTACTCATATCTGCCCGACGAGATCGTGCCCTGCATTGGATTTGACAATTACGCGGCTACGCAAAGCGCGATGGAATACCTTGCCGATTTGGGGCACAGAAATTTCGCCATGATTGCCGGCAGCCCGAAAGGTAGCGATCGCCAGCGCGCTCGGATCGCCGCCTACAAGGATTTCGTCGGATCGAGAAATCTCCATGGGGCAGCAAATATAATCATTCGCAATTTCACCATCCGGGACGGAACCGAGGCAATACGCGCCATCCTGGACAAATATCCGGAAACCACGGCGGTGGTCTGCAACACCGACGTCATGGCGTTTGGAGCCTTGAGTGAAAGTCGGCGGCTCGGAATCCGGGTTCCCCAGGATATCTCGATCGTCGGGTTCGATGATGCAGAATATGCAGCCCAGTTGGAGCCTCCGTTGACGACCATAGCCGTGCCTGCCGAGGAAATGGGCAGGCTGGCGGCCGAAATGCTCCACAGCTCGCTGTCGAGCGGCGAGCCCCCTCGCTTTGTCAGGCTCGATTCGCACCTGATTGTACGAAAATCAGCGTGCCCGCCGCGTGCTTTGAAGCAGTTGCGCCTGGCTGCGGCCGTCTGACTATCCACATCCGCGGGCACCTCTCACCTCGATGTCGAGTGGACACACAGGCACCGTCATGTCCCATAAGCCGATTCTTCCCTCTAGACCCGCCGCGATCATATTCGATTTCGATGGCGTCATCCTTGACTCTGCCGAGATCAAAGCAGAGGCGTTCGCTGAAATCTATTCCGGCTACGGGCAGCAGTGGAGGGAACCCATCCTGAGCTACCAGCGGCTGCATGGCGGTATTTCACGCCGGGAGAAGTTCGACCATTTCGACAAACAGATAGTGGGTAGCGCCCCGACCGTGGAGCGATTGGCGCTGCTGTCGAAGAGGTTCTCAGAAATCGTTTTTGAGAAGATCCTCGCTGCGCCTTTCATTCCCGGCGCGCGGGAACTGCTTGAAAAAGCGACTGCGCGTTCCAGGCTTTTCGTCGTTTCCGGAACCCCGCAGCAAGAACTGGTCGAGGTCATCCGTCAGCGAGCCCTTGATCACTATTTCGAGCTGGTCATCGGCGCGCCGACGAAAAAACGCGAGGCCTTCGCGCGGATCTTGCACATGGGGCTTTCGCGCGAAACCGTGGTGGCGGTCGGCGATTCAATCACGGAATGTTCCGCTGCCTGTGAGCTGGGAATCGCATTCCTCGGAATTCGAGGCGGGCCCTCGCCAACCGCCTTTCCGGAAGGTATCGTAACGCTCCCGGACCTGCGCGATGCAAGCAACCTGCTCGGCTTCGGCAGCCTGCCCCCAAGCTGACCACCGTCCGCGTGGCCGAGATGCTGCCGCCGAGAAAGGGTGCACCGGTACTGGAAGGCACATATATTCCCGAATCGACAATCTAAATGCGCCTCGACTGAACTCGTTTTACCGAGGGCGCGCTTGGTCCGAGCGGTCGACGCGGCAATCCAGAAATGGGGTCTCGGCAGAGAGTCCGCATTGACTCAATCCGCCAATGGCGTAAGCGTTTACATGGCGACGCATCCACCGGGTTAGCTGCTGACCAGTGCACGCCGCCCACCCCGGGGACGGCTATCGGCCGGCTAATGCTGATAAAGCAGTTGCCTGATCTCATGATAGATGTCGCGTGCCGTCCGGTCCGCGGTGATATCGACGAGGTCCCGAGGTCGAGCGAAAGGGATCGAGAATTCCTTGGCGATCTTGCCGTCTTTGAAAACAAGGATCCGGTCGGCCAAGGTGATCGCCTCGTTCAGATCGTGGGTGACGAAGACAACGCTCTTCTTGTCAGCGGCCCACATGCGCACGAACTCCTCGTGAAGCGATTCACGCGTCTGTGCGTCGAGCGCCGAAAAAGGCTCGTCCATCAACAGTATCTTCGGCGAAGGCGCCCAGGTGCGAGCGAGCGCCACACGCTGCCGCTGGCCCTGGGAGAGCTGACTTGGATAATTATCGGCAAAGCGCTTCAAACTGACGAGGTCCAGAAAGTCTCGAGCCAAGGCCCGTCTTTCGCTTTTTGCGAAACCGCGCACTTCCAGCCCGAACTCTATGTTCGTGAGTGCAGTTCGCCATGGCAGCAAAGCATCGCGCGCGAACATGTAGCCGAGCTGTGGACGCGCGGCGACGGGCGGTTGGGCAAGTACGCTCACCTCGCCGATCGTTGCAGTGTGGAGCCCGGCCAGGACATTGAGCGCAGTGGTCTTGCCGGAACCGCTACGTCCGACGAGAACCAGGAACTCTCCCTCTCGCAGTTCCAACGACACATCATCCAGCCCGCGCACTGGTCCCGACGTGGTCTGGAACTCCATCACGACGTCGGAAATCCTGGCGGCGACACCGTCGGTTCCCGCGGCAGGCGATATGCTTGGTGCCATCGTCCTTGGTCCTCGCGGTTTAGAGCGCTCGCGCACCGAGCAGATAGCGTTCGAGCAGAGCCATCCCGGCATTGAGCAAGGAAGCGATCACGGCCAGCACGATGCAGACGGCGTAGACCCCTTCGAGCTGAAAAGTACCGGCATATCCCGCAATGAGTTGGCCGAGCCCTACCCGCGACGCCAATATCTCGGAGGTCACGACGCCGAGAAGCGAATAGATGATGCCAAGGCGCAGTCCGGCGAAAATGGAGGGCACGGCGCTGGGCAGCAGGATCTTCATGAACATATCCCGCTTGGAAATATTCATGACCGTCACCATCAGCCTGATATCGCGGTCGACGGTGCGAATGCCGGCGCGCGCGTTGACCATCAGGATGAAAACCACGACGCTGAAGGCAAGCGCGATCTTGGCTGCCTGGCTGACCCCGAAAAGCAGTATGAATACCGGCGCGAAGGCGATCCGCGGCATCGCGTTGAACGCACTGATATAGGGGTCCAGCAGTTCCTCAACTTTGGGAAACAGACCAAGGCCGATGCCGATGACTACTCCAACGAATGAGGCCAGCACGAAAGCGACCACTGTCGCCTCGACCGTGGAATAGAGCGCTGGCAGAAGCGTGCCATCGGTGGCGATCTGGACGAAAAACCAGAACACCTGCCCGGGACTTCGCGAAATCAGCGGCTTGACGACGCCGGACATGTAGACGAGTTGCCACAACGCCAGAAAGGCTATTCCGACGCCGATTTGTCCAGCAAGTCGCTTGAGCCGCGCGACATTCCGGTGGGAAGGCCGACCGGCCTTCCCTTTTAAGCCCGATGAACCTGCCGCGGCGACCAACTCGGCCACCTCAGCCCGAAGTCAGGCTCGCGCAGGGCTCATACGCGTTCATCGTCCAGTCTGGAACAAAAGCGGCATATTTCTTCATGCCTTCCCAGCGCTCCTTGGTTAGCTTGGCATTGAAGCCCGATTTGTAGACGTCGATCAACGCCTTGGCCTTGCCCGCATCGAGCTTGAGCGTCTTTGCGGTGAAATCGACCAGTTTCTGTTCGTTCGCAGGGTCTTTCATGTAGCTGATCGTCTCGATGACCGCTTTGCAGAAATTCTGGGCAACCTGCGGGCGGTTTTTGATGAAATCCGAATTGGCGGTGAAAACCGTGAAGAGATACTCGGGATCAAACACCTTGTTGCGCGTGGCATTGAGATCGACCAGCACATCGAGATTGTCCGGACCGATCAACGTCGAGCTCGGCGGAATGCTGGCCATCGCATCGACCTGGCGGTTGGTGAAGGCGCCCGCCGCGCCATAGCCAGTGCCGATCGCGATGAAGGTGATGTCCTTGTCGGGATTCATGCCCGCGTCGGTGAACATCTTGCGCACGTAGAGCTCGGTTGCGCCCCCGCGACCGGCGACGCCGATCAGCTTGCCCTTGAGATCGTTCAGGAAAGCCGGATATCCCTTCTTGACGTCGACTTCGGCGTCTTTGTGCGCGATGAAGGTGTAGTCGATGTCGTAGTTGCCCAACAGGACCGTCAGCGCCGCACCCTTTTGGATGGCCGGAAAGATCAGGGCCGCGCCGACATGCGTGATGTCGGCCGAGCCTCCAACCACCGCGGCTACCATGGCTGACCCGTTGGCCCCCTTGACGTAGTTGATGTCGAGGTCATGCCTGGCGAAGATGCCGACCTGCGAGCCGAACTGAGGGACGAAAGCGTCGAGTGTTTCGATCGATGTCGCGATGGTCACGGTATCTGTGGCCTGCGCGGTTCCGGCCGACATCGCCATCCCTATCAAGCCTGCGACCAAGACGGCGAGCGAATGCAGTTCGTTTCGAAATCCACCCATTTGCTGCTCCCTTTTTTGCTGGCGGCTTGCAAGCCGCGCCTTACCAAACCTTGAAAGAGGCCTTTCCTTCTACCGCCCTCGGCCCTTGATCGCCGCCCTCGCGAAGGCGACGAGGCGCCTCTCGACGGCGAAGTGGGGCACGTCGTTGATGATGTCGTGGAAGCCGTCTTTCACGATGAGCACCGTGGCGTTCTTGAGTTGCGAGCGGACCGCACGGGCATACCTGGCGGGGGCAATCACATCCTGGTCGCCATTGATCAGCAGCACGGGAAGGTCGACCTTGGGGAGAGTCGCGGCCAGCTCCCCGCGCGCCTTGTGCATGGCCGCCCGCCGCGCCGCCGTGCTTTCTGGCGTTACGCTGAAGGCGAGTGGATCGGTCGCCAGCATGTCTAGATAGAATGGGTCGCGGGTGACTTCCGGCGGCGCGGGTATGGCAACGGTCTTCGGCTGGATCAGCGTGCCCGTGACGGCCAGCCCCAGGCACCGGCGCTCGCCACGAGCGATCAACAGCGCAGCGGCAATGCCGCCGAGAGAATGGCCGACGAGAACCAACGGCAGGCCGGGAGCTTCGCTGGCGGCGATCGAGATCAGACGCTCGGCATTGTCGACGAGGGGATCCATCGACGCCACCGCGCCACGTTCGCCATAGGAAAGGCCGTGTCCTTGCTGATCAAGCGCCCACATGGCGAGGCCACTGGCGTTGAAGGCGCCCGCAACGCGATGGTAGTGCCCGCTTTGCTCTCCAAAACCATGGAGAAACACGACACCGCCGACCGCCTTCCGCGCATCCCAGCACCGGTAGTAGCTTTTCCCATGCGCGGTTTCGAAGAACGGCATCTGAACGGCCCTTCGGCAAATTTTGACCAGAACGGTTCACTCGACTGGAGAGCCGACGCTCGAGAACATCGGCCGTGTGTCATGTCAGTCCGGCAGTATCCTGATGTCCCCGACTTCCGTGTTCCGAATGAACTTGACGTCGGCGCTGGCATAGCCTCCGACCAGGGCGATATTGCCGTGGACGCTGTAATCTCCTGTGCGGATGATCAACTTGCTGGCGTTGCGGATCGCATACATCGACGGCCGGTATGGAACGGTAGTGACCCGCTCCTTCCCGAAAGTGTCGACGACGAATTTGTATTTCTGGGGACTCTGCGCCTCCATCGGCTCGGCAACGACAGCCCGCTCGATGTCACCATTGTCGTGCAGCAGCGGCAGCAACTGCTCGATCGAGACCAGACCTGGGGCAATTCCAAGGTCCACGATCGGCACCTGCACGGACGAAGCGATGACGCCGCCCGCGTCGGCAATGAAGATCACCTCACCATGGCGGAGCGTAGCCAGAGCCGCCGCGATCGTGCCGTTGATGATGCGGTTGTCCGCGCCGTATTGCATTTCGTGTTCCCCCATTTCATCGATAATATTATCCGCCTGTTTTATCGATAATGTCAACCGACAAGCCAAGGCCGGCCAGCCGGCATGCTCCTATGGCGCGGCGCCTAGAATTGCGCGGCCGCTCTTGGCGAGCGACATGAGGACCTGAAGCGCGTCGCCCGGATTCGCTTCAGCGCGACGCGCTTTAAGAGGTCAGATGCTGAAGGTAATAGTCCCGGAAGGTCCGGATATGGTTTCGAAGCGTTCGAGCCAGGGTTTTCTGGTCGCCCTTCTCTATCGCTTGAATCATAGTCAAGTGATCCTTGGCGCCTTTGGAGCGCAAATCCTTGCTTTGCACCGAATTAGTATGAATCAGGTGCGAGAGAAGCGAATGATGCTTAATGGCGTCGAGTAGGAACTCGTTCTCGCACCGTTGATATATAGCCTCGTGCAAAAGATTGTTCTGCAGATACATTTCAGCAAGATCGTTGTTCGCGATCGCCCTCTCGTGATCCGAGACAATGGCCTTCAATTTTCGCACGAGCTCCTTTGCCGCCGGCTCGGTATAGTAGCTTATTGCCTTCAGCTCGAGGCACTCACGGACTTCGTAGATTTGCCAGATCTCGGATTCTCTGAAGCTCCGCACCTGCACGCCGCGATGCGGGTAGCGGACGGCGAGGCCAAGGCGAACAAGTTCGTCGAATGCCTTGCGGACTGCATGGCGGGTTGCCCCGGTGGCTTCAATAATGTCGTCTTCGATGAGCCGCACGCCGGAACGATACTTTCCGGAGATAATGCCCTTTTGAAGCCCCTCATAGACGGCCTGCCATTGGCCGCCGTGGCCGCCTGGTTCGGTGAGATCTTCATTCTTTGCAGTTCTCATGACAATCCATCAGAGTTGCGGGCGATGCGACACACCGTGACCATGTCATAGCGTTGAGCCGGCAAGATCGCCAGAATCGACGGCATCTTGCACGGAAGATCGATCAGATCGCAATCGCGCCTGGAAAGACGTCCTCCCGCCACTTGGGGTCAAGCCGGCCATGCCCCCAGACTTCCGCCTGCCAAGTTATAAGAGTTCCTGCCAAGGATATAGACAAAACCGAAGTGTAGAGAAAACGATTTCAATCGCCGACGACGATCGAACCCGCGAGAACGCACGATGACCACGAAGCTTCTGAGGCCGAGAATACTGAAC
>NZ_RZOJ01000750.1:0-1094 GCF_003998845.1 Mesorhizobium sp. M4A.F.Ca.ET.022.05.2.1
CGAACAGACACAGGTCGTGGCCCAGCAGGTCGCTGCTGGCGACGCCGCCGCTTCAGCCTGCGGCTTGGGCGCGGTCGCGCAGCCAATGAACAACGGCGTCTACGTGACGGCGGGCGAAGCACCCCAGCAGCAGATCGCCGCGCCGAAGAAGGGCCTGTTTGCCTCGCTGTTCAGCACCACGCCGGCCTCGGCAGCCCCAGCGCCGCTGGTCAACGCGCGCTCGGGCGAGCAGCCGGCCGTTGCCAAGGCGACTGCGCCCGCCAAGCCGATCATCACGCTCGCTTCCGCCACCCCGGCCGAAAAGCCGGTGCAACTGGCCTCGCTCGACGATCCAAGCAATCACATCACCGGCGCCGATGCCTTGCCCGGCGTGCGCCAGACCGCGCTGTTCGAGATCAAGCGCAAATCCGGCATCGACGATGAGAGCGACGTCGACCTTAACGAGGACGAGGGCGGCTCCTACCAGGTGGCGTCGGCCGCCGGCATGGCGAGGCTGGCGCCCAATGGCCTGCTGAAGCAGAACGAAAGCGTCGACGTCGCCTGCCTGAAGCCGTCGCTGGTGCGCGTGCTGAAGACGATCGAGGGCCACTACGGCCGCAAGATGGTCGTCACCTCAGGCTATCGCGACCCGGCCCGCAACCGCCGCGCCAACGGCGCCAAGAATTCGCTGCACATGTACTGCGCCGCCGCCGACATCCAGGTTCCCGGCGTCTCCAAATGGGAGCTGGCGAGCTACATCCGTACCATGCCCGGCCGCGGCGGCGTCGGCACCTACTGCCACACCGAATCCGTCCATGTCGACGTCGGCCCCGAGCGCGACTGGAACTGGCGCTGCCGCCGGCGCGGCTAGTGGCGGCGAAGCTGACTTCTGCCGGCCGAGGCAAAGCACCGAACACCCCGGAAGATTACGCGAGGCCCGAAAAAATGCGTCTTTTGGCTCGCCGAAAGAGCGGTTTTTGCCACTTTAGAAAAAAGTTGTCGCAGGCAGCGGCAGACGGGTTGCCGGCTGCGAACAACGCAATTATAAGCCGCTTCATCTGAGCGCGCCCATCGTCTAGCGGTCAGGACACCGCCCTTTCACGGCGGTAACAGGG
>NZ_RZOJ01000751.1:0-1072 GCF_003998845.1 Mesorhizobium sp. M4A.F.Ca.ET.022.05.2.1
TCCCAGATACGTGCGGCTCCAGCAACGAAAAAAGCCCGGATCTTCCGGGCTTTTTTTGCGAGGGTTGCTGGCGGCTTCAGCGGCGCGACAGCGCTTCAAGCGCCGCGGCGGCATCTTCCAGGATGCTCATCGCCTGCGCCTGCTTGTCTTCCGGCGCATCGACGATTTCGCTGAGCGCCGCGCGCAGCCGGTGGCGCACGGCACGGAACGCATCGCGCTTTTCGTGGCGCCCGCGATGCCGGCCGCCCTCCTCGCCGTCGTCGTTCCAGCCGAACCAGTCGCGCGCCTTGGCCATCTTGCGGCCGAAGCGTTCGAGATGGTCGAGCACGTGGTCGATCATCTCGCGGTTCTCGTCGAGATGCGCCTGTCCGGCCTCGGTGATCGAGAACACCTTCTTGTTGCCCTCCGCCGAGGAGATGGCATAGCCCGCCTCTTCCAGGAAGGTCAGCGTCGGATAGACCACGCCCGGGCTTGGGCTGTAGATGCCGCTGGTGCGCTCCTCCAGCGCCTTGATGATGTCGTAGCCGTGGCGCGGCGCCTCGGCCAGCAGCGACAGCGTGATCAGCTTGAGATCGCCGTCGGCCAGCATGCGCCCGGCGCGGAACATGTCGCCCGGGCCGCCGCGGCCGCCGCCGCGCATGCCGGCCCCGAACGGACCGAAACCGCCGCCGCGACCGCCGAACTTGCCGGCCATATGCAGGAAAGCGCGCTCGGCGCGCTCGCCGAAAGGATGACGTCTGTGCATGGATTGCTCCTTGAGTTATGTCTTACGATATATCTCAATTAGGCCCGCCGTTTCCTCGAGTCAAGATATATCTTACGATGTATCTGAAAATGGCGCCAGCGGGATTGATTTCGCAAAAGCTCGCCGCTAAAAGGCGCGCGAGGGTCGACGACCGCTCCGTAAGCGTCTGACGTCAAACAACGCATCCATCCCCGGTCGTTCCGGGCAATTGCGCCGCAAGCGGCCAACGGATGCCTATGCGCTCGACCGGACACCTCAGGGAAAATCCCAATGACCACGACCCGCAAGCGCGGCAGATTGCCCGCGCGCTATGCCGCTGTTCTCACT
>NZ_RZOJ01000752.1:0-1065 GCF_003998845.1 Mesorhizobium sp. M4A.F.Ca.ET.022.05.2.1
AGGGTGCTGGCGTAGGCGGCGGCGCTGTTGGCGATCGTCGCGCATGTGGTCTCTCCGAAGGCCTGCCGGGCTTCGGCGGCGGTCTCGCGCTCATGGGCGGCCACCTTGGCGTCACGAGCGGCGCGCAGCGTCAGGACCGTCTGCTGGGCGTCGGTGAGCTGCCGCTGGTAGTGGTTCAACGCCTTGTCGTCGAGCACGTCGACGTCGGCCCGGCGGGCTTCGAGGGCGACGAGCTGCTGCTCGGTGTTGGCGACCTTGGCCTCGATGCGCCCGATCTCGTTCGATCGCAGCGTGAAATCGGCGTTCTTGCCGTTTGTGCGGCGCTTCGGCCTGCTCGCGTTGACAAGAGCTTTCAGCAGCTCGTCGAGTGGCAGGCCGGCTAGGTCGCTGGCGCCTGCCGGCGGCAGCTTGAGACCGCCTTCTGCGGCTCGCTGGTCGGCTTCGGAGACGAAGCCTTCGTCATCGTCTTCGGACGGCGCCGGGCGAGCTGTCGACGATGGCGGCATGGCCGGCATGACGTCTTCGCCGTCGGTGTCGCCGAGACCGTCGGCGAACTCGTTATCGGCGAGATCGGCAAGCAGGGGATCGCGAGGGGCGGACATGTTCGGTGTCTCCGTTGAACTCATTTGGGACTATATTCCTAACAGGCGGTCAGGTGCAAGGTGTTTGGCCGCGAAAAGTGAGCTGCTCTGGAGGGTGAAAAACCCGCGTTTTGCGGACATTGGCGCGGACACATATTCAGTTATCGTCTAATTAATACAGCGAAATCAACTAGTTGTGTTAACACTGACTCTGACTATTCATCAGTTGATGGCTTTTCACCATGCGCGACGTGGGTCGAGCAGTTCCGCGCCGTTGCCGAAACGCCGCCGCCATGCGTCATCGGGCGAGGGCAGCTCCGGCGTGTCATCGTCAGGTGCTGGCGCTGCTGTCTGTCGGGGCGGCCGGCGCTCCTGTGTCGGCTCTGCCCTCGCTTCCGGGCGCCTGCTCCGCGCGATCGAGGGTTTCGCCGCCGCGGCGATCATCAGCGCAACGTCCAGCCGGTCGGGGCTGACAGGCGAGGGC
>NZ_RZOJ01000753.1:0-1035 GCF_003998845.1 Mesorhizobium sp. M4A.F.Ca.ET.022.05.2.1
CGACCGGCGCATCGCGAGCCTCGAACAGGAGGTCGAGCGCCTGCGCGGGGTCGCCGCTACGGGGTAATGCGGGCCGGCGGCTTCTCGCTCTTGACCACGGAGGCTTCCGCCAGGGCGATGCCGTCGGCGGTCTGGCGCAGCGGGACGATGCCGCGCGCCAGCGCCAGCACATATTTGCTGTATTCGGTCAAAAGCACGCGCAACGCTTCCGGCTTGGTCAGCCAGCCGCCATTGCCGAGATTGGTGTTGACCACCGGATAGGGCTCCAGCTTGGCGCCGTGCAGCAGCCGCCCCATCTCCAGCAGGCTGCGCGGCATATGGTAATTGTTGGTGACAAGGATGACGCTGCCATAGGCGTGGCTCTCCACCCATTTGGCGCTCTCCTCGGCATTGCCGATCGTGTCGAGCGCGGCGCGGTCGATGTCGACGCAGCAGGAAAACAGCGCCTTGTCGCCGCCGGTCGCGGCCTGCAATTGACGGCGGCTGGCGGAAGGATGAACGCCGCTGATCAGCAGGCGCTCGCCCTTGCCGGAGGCGAGAAGGTCCATCGCCGCGTCGAGGCGCGACTGGCCACCGGTGAGCACGATAATGGCATCGGCCCTGGCGGGGTTAGCGGGCGTCGTCATGTGGCTGACGGTGCTGGCGAACCAGCCGAAGCCGCCGGCAAACAGAGCCGCTAGCGCCAGGACCGAGAAAGCACAGATCCGAAGGACCATGACAAGACGGGCCAGATTGCCAGGCCCATGCGCCCGGGTACCAGCAACTGGCATCCGTCCAGCCGTCCCGGTCGTGTCCCGCGCGTCCATCATCCTATGGTTAATCCTGAAATGCGGCCTTTGATAGATGAAAAGGCGCACATTGCGTTACGGCAGTTTCTCTTGCGTGATCAGACCCTTGCTGAACATGACCGGTTCAGCATTCGCTCGCTCCCGGTTCCGGATCATGCTCAGCTCCCATCCGGCTGGCGCATGTCGATGTCGCTGAGATAGGCGACCACGGTGGCATGGGATGTCGCCGCCGTCAGCACACCGATCA
>NZ_RZOJ01000754.1:0-1032 GCF_003998845.1 Mesorhizobium sp. M4A.F.Ca.ET.022.05.2.1
GGGCGGGCTGGGCGTAGCGGCAATTGCCGCCATGCTTGCTTTGTTGCCGCGCACGGCGGGGTCGTCGAACAGCCCCGCCAGCCTGTCGCACGAGGTCCGCGTTTTGGGACGTCAGCAGGTCTGGACCTCGCTGATCCTGATGCTCATGCTGATGATCGGCCAGTTCGGCCTGTTCACCTACATCACCCCGACCTTGCTCGAAGTCACCGGCCTCGATGAGAGCCTGGTGCCCTGGGTGCTGCTGCTCAATGGCGTCGGCGCGACCATCGGCGTCTTCCTCGGCGGCAAGCTCGCCGACTGGAAGCTGATGCCGTCGCTGATCACCATGCTGTTCCTGCAGGCGGTGATGCTTGCCGTCATCTATGCCGTCAGCCCCTACCCAGTGCCGATGGTCGTCGCGATCGTCATCTGGGGCGGCCTCAACTTCGCCATTGGCGCGCCGATCCAGACCCGCATCCTGGCCTGGACGGCGGACGCCTCCAACCTCGCCTCCTCGCTCATCCCGTCAGGCTTTAATGTCGGCATCGCGCTCGCCGCGTCGCTGGGTGCGGCCATGCTCAATGCCGGCTATGGCTATCGCAGCCTGCCGGTGGTCGGCGCGCTGGCCATGCTGGTCGCGGTCGTCGTGGCGGTCGCATCGCAGGTCTGGGAAGGACGCAGCCGCGTGGCGCCGCCGCTGCCGGCGGCGGCTGAGTAGCGACGCCGTTGTCGCGAGCCGCTGCGCGCCAGGAAGCCCGGCAAAACAACGCGTTGCGACACCGCCCTGAATCAATTCTTCAGACCGGCAGGATTACAAGTCGATGCGGAAGCGCAGGCTCTCGGCGCCGCCATAGGCGGCATCCTCGAAGAAGCGGCCGACGAGCTTGCCGCCATTAGCCAGGATCACCTTGCGCGAGGTCGGATTGCCGGGCTTGGCGGTAATCTCGACGAAAGGCAGGCCGACCGCCCTCGCCTCGCCGAGCATCAGCCGCAGCGCCTCCGTCGCATAGCCGCGCCCGCGCTTCCACGGCACCACCGCATAGCCGATATGGC
>NZ_RZOJ01000755.1:0-1029 GCF_003998845.1 Mesorhizobium sp. M4A.F.Ca.ET.022.05.2.1
ATGCTGGGCAGCCTTCTGGTGCTTCTCACGATTTTCGTAAGCCCCGCGATTGCTCTCGCCTGCGGCCTGGCGATCACCGGCATGGCGCTCGTCGCATCATGGCTTACCTTTTCGCTTGCGGGACTGCTGTTCGACCCGTTTGCGCCAATCGTCATGGGCTCGATCACGCATTTCGCGACCACCTCTTTCCGCTTCCTGGTAACTGACCGGGAGCGGCGCGCGATCCGGCGGGCCTTCGGTCAATATTTGTCGCCATCGCTGCTCTACCGTATCGAGCACACCCGCGACGCGCTTCGTCTTGGCGGCGACGACCGCGAGCTGACCGTGATGTTTGTCGATGTACGCAACTTCACCGAGATCAGCGAAAGACTGCCGCCCACCGCCGTTGTGCGGTTTCTGAACACGCTTCTCGACGCGCTCAGCCGTCATGTCACCGCCAATGAAGGCACACTCGACAAGTTCATCGGCGATTCGATCATGGCCTTTTGGAATGCCCCGATCGATGTCGCCGATCATCCCGCCAAAGCCGTTCGCGCGGCATTGGCCATGCGCGAGACGATTGCTCGCCTCAACGAAAGCGACGCATTCGGATTCGGAGCCGAGCAGACGGTTCGCATCGGCATCGGAATCCATACCGGCGTCGCCTGCGTCGGAAACATGGGTGCTGAGTCGCGATTCAACTATTCGGCGGTGGGCGACGCAGTGAACACCGCAGCGCGCATCGAGACGGTGTGCAAGACGGTGAGCTTCGACATCCTCGCGTCCGACGACACCGTAAGATCGCTGCCAGGCTGGGCTTTCCTCGACGCGGGATCGCTGGAGCTCAAGGGAAAAAGGGCGAGGACGAGAATCAATGCCGTCGTCGGCGATGAAAGTGTTGCCTCGTCGCCGGATTTTGCGGAATTGCGGCTTCTGCACGGCAAGCTCGTCGAAGCGTTGCGTTCGCGCTCGCCTGGCAGCCGAAAGATCATCGCGGCGGCCAAAGCCAAGGCCGCGGGCCTGCCGGCGGGCTTGCAGGACTTCTATGGC
>NZ_RZOJ01000756.1:0-1020 GCF_003998845.1 Mesorhizobium sp. M4A.F.Ca.ET.022.05.2.1
CCTTCGCCAGCTGCTCGCGCTGTCGCGCGACGGCGTCGTCATATTTGCGGATCAGGTTCGGTCCGCCGCCATCGCCGCGAGCAGCAGTGAGTTCATCTTCGAGCTGACGGCAGATGCGCGAAGCGGCCTGCGGCTCTGTCACGGCGACGACGGACAACGCCAGCGCCACGAGCAACGCCGCAAGGTGGGTCAGCTTCAACCCCACGCCCTTCATTCGCCTGAAACCCCGATTGCCAGCTCGTCGCTCAAGCTAGCGCGTCCGCGGTTAAACCTGTCTTTACTCTACAGCCGGTTGCAGGTGAGTCTGCAGCCAAACGTGACAGCAGCTTACCGCCAAATCCGCCCTCAGCCCAGGTTGACGACCGCCTGCGCTTTGTGCGCAGCCTCGACCACCGCAAGCGCCGTCATGTTGACGACGCCGCGCGAGGTCACCGAAGGCGTCAGGATGTGCGCCGGCTTGTCGGTGCCGAGCAGGATCGGCCCGACATGCAGTGCGTCCATCATGGTGCGCAGCGCCGTCAGCGTGATGTTGGCCGAATCGAGGTTCGGGAACACCAGCAGATTGGCTTCGCCCTTCAGCCGCGAATGCGGATAGACGCGCTGGCGCAGGTGCTCCGACAGTGCCGAGTCGGCATGCATCTCGCCATCGCACTGCAATTCCGGCGCGATGCGGGCCAGGATCGCCGCCGCTTGGCGCATCTTCAGCGCGCTGGGTGAATCGCGCGAGCCGAAATCCGAATGCGACAGCAGCGCCGCCTTCGGCTCGATGCCGAAGCGCTGGATCTCCTCCGCCGCCAGCACCGTCATCTCGGCGATTTCCTCGGCCGTCGGATCGACCGAGACGTGGGTGTCTGTGAGAAAGATGATGCCGCGCTGCGAGATCAGCATGGAGAGCGTGGACAGATCCCGATCCTTGATGCCCGCGCGGGGGCCGATGATCAACGTCACATTGCGCAGATGCCGCTCGAAACGGCCTTCGAGGCCGCAGACCATGGCATCGGCATCGCCACGCTTCAGCGC
>NZ_RZOJ01000757.1:0-1008 GCF_003998845.1 Mesorhizobium sp. M4A.F.Ca.ET.022.05.2.1
CAAGGCGGCCCACATCGTCGTGATCTCGTCGGCCGTCAGCACGCGGTCGCGCTCGACCGTTTCGCTCGGCCTCACCATACCTTCGGTCAAGTTGCTGTCCAGATCGCCACGACCGCGCCCCCATCGGATCATGGCGCGAATGTCCTCGAACACCCGGTTTGCCTCGACGGCCGCGCCCCGGTCCCTCACCGCGTCGATCGCCTTGGTGATGTCGCGACGATGCAGGTCCGCGAGCTTCACCTCGCCGATGCAGCCAGATGATGCCTTCTCGACTTTCTTTCCGTCAGCGTCATATCCGGACACATTCTTGCGCAGCCGGCGCGCGATCTCATCGACCGATCGCCGCGATGATGCCCGGCGCGTGAGATAGCTCTCGACCAAATCAAAAACGGTCATCGAGGCGGCGTGCGCCTTCTTGGCGGCAACAGGGTCGCCGCCCTGTTGCACGCTTGCACGAGTCTCCTTGGCCTTCTGGCGAGCGCCCTTGTCGGTGCCGAGCGGTGTCTCGGGATAGGTGCCGAGCTTCAACCATTGCCGCTTGTCGGGCGGCCCGTAAACCGCGAACCAGGTCTTTTGCCCACCCGCCGAGACGCGCAGCACAAGACCTTTGACGGTCGTATCGAAATAGTCGGCTTTTCGGCCGGAACCAGCTTTGGCGGCCTGGCAGAATCTGTCGGTGAGTTCGAGTTTCGGCATCTGTCCAGCGACCAATCTTGCTACAACCGGTTTGCCCGGGGTTCCGTGAGTGATCTACAGAATGATCTACACAAAACCACGCGCTTTGTCGATATCGGCTGCGACAGGTCGCGACGGGATGAAACACTAATTATTTGTTATTCAAAGCATTTTTAGAAATTCAGACTGTCGCACGCCGATCCAGAAAATCGCATTGGAAACCCTCTGTTAACCGGTTGGTCGCTGGTTCGAATCCGGCCCGGGGAGCCAACAATTTCAAGATTTCAAGAGTTTTCAGGATTGGCCGAAGACGGCTGATCCACGGCATATCTG
>NZ_RZOJ01000758.1:0-1006 GCF_003998845.1 Mesorhizobium sp. M4A.F.Ca.ET.022.05.2.1
GTCCATGATTGATCTGGACGACGGCGCGCGGCTGGCCGCTCGTCTCCTTCACATAGAGGTTGAGATCGGCGCCGGTCGGCGATCTGACCAGGCGCTGCTGGCTGAATGGCATTTCGCTTCGTCCCCCGCAACGCCCTTGTCGTGCTCACGAGAGTTTTGTTTGCGCCGGCGGCGGTTTTAGGTCAATGCGGCCAGGCTGATTTTGCCCTGTGGGTTTCTTCCCTTGCGGCGCGGGCCATCGCAATTCTGACACGGAGACAGCGGCAGTGTGTGCCGCGACATTTTGAGCCGAGGGGCGGGTATGCGGACTGGTTTTGCTTTTTTGTTGGCTGCCGCCGTCACGGCGCTCGCCGGAGCAGCGCGGGCCGATGTGAAGATGAGCGGCAGCTTCGTGGCCGACGCCGCCTGTCCGGCGACGCAGGCGATCAAGAACGGCAAGAACCCCGGGAACATATCGACCGCGGCCGGACAAAGCTACCAGCTGCTGGCGGGCAACAAGGATGAGCCGACACATTACCTCATCCTTGTGCCGGGCGCCCATCCGGACCGTCGCTGGGTGAAGATCAGCTGCGGACATGTCACCGCCGGCAGTGCTGCTGCGACGCCGGAGCCGGCCGATCAGAACAAGCCGGCGCAGCCTGGCTCTGGCAAGCCGGAATATGTCTTCGCGCTGAGCTGGCAGCCGGCTTTCTGCGAGACCAAGTCCAGCAAGCCCGAATGCCAGGCGCAGTCGAAGTCCGGCTTCGACGCCACGCATTTCACCTTGCATGGGCTGTGGCCGCAGCCGAACGGCAACTTCTATTGCCAGGTGTCGGCGGGCGACAAGGCCAATGACAATCCCGCCCATTGGCAGGACCTGCCGAAGGTCGATCTCGATGCGAACACCCGCGCCGAGCTCGATCAGGTGATGCCGGGCACCGCCTCCAAGCTGGAGCGGCATGAATGGATCAAGCATGGCACCTGCTACGGCAAGAGCCAGCAGGAGTATTTCGCCGATGCCTTGAAC
>NZ_RZOJ01000759.1:0-985 GCF_003998845.1 Mesorhizobium sp. M4A.F.Ca.ET.022.05.2.1
TCAGGATGACGGCCACAACGATGGCGGTCCATAATGTCGAGATCGCCGCGATGGTTGGATCGATCTGATCGCGCAGCGACAGGAACATGAGCTTCGGCAGCGTGCTGTTGCGGCCGCTGGCGACGAAGATCGAGATGACGGATTCGTCGAGCGAGGTCAGGAAGGCCATCAATGTCGCCGACAACAGGCTGATCCTGAGTTGCGGAACGATGATACCGCCAATGGCTCTGGCCCAGTCGGCGCCCAGGCTGCGCGCCGCCTGGACCTGGTTCCAGTCGAACCGGGCAAGAGCGGGCACCAGCACAATACAGGCGACCGGGATAGCCAGCACCACATGGCCCACCAGCACGCCGAACAGCGTTCCGACCAGAGCCTGCGCCGCCAGCACGAAGAAGAGGCCGATCGCAAGCAGGATTCCCGGCACGATGGAAGGGGTGAGCAGAACACCCTGAATGGTCGCTGCGGCCCGGCCGCCGAGCCTGTTCGTCGAGATGCAGGCCAGCAGCGCCAGCGGCACGGCAATCGCCGCCGTCAAAGTGCCGAGGATCAGGCTGGTCCTAAGCGCGTCCATCCAGGTGGCCGACCCGAAGAAATTCTCATACCAGCGCAGCGAGTAGGCGCGCGGCGGGAACTCGAGCAGGTCCGACGCCGAAAAGGAGAGCGGCACGACGACAAGTGTCGGCAATATCAAGAACGCCATGACGAGCGCGGAAAAGCCCCACAGAGCGACGCGGGCGAGCCTGTTGTCCGGATAGGCCTCAAGCATGGGCCGCACCCATTTTGTTGTGTGCCATCAGCCGTCTTGCCGTCAGGAACATCACCGCGATCAGCGCCATGAGCACGAGCAGCAGAATGCCCAGGACGCTCGCCGAGCCCCAATCCTGAAAAGTCGACAGCGTGCGCTCAATCCGGATGGAGAGCGGATTGACCTTGCCGCCGCCAAGCACCGCGGGCGTGATGAAGAACCCGATCGTGTAGATGAAGA
>NZ_RZOJ01000075.1:0-19650 GCF_003998845.1 Mesorhizobium sp. M4A.F.Ca.ET.022.05.2.1
CCTTTGACGCTGTAGAAGGCGCCTTCATGGTCGAACGGCCTGTCGTTCGACCACAGGCGCTTCAAAAGCACCAGATATTCGTCAATACGCTGCCACACCACGGTGTGCCCGACCGGGCGCGCCTCGGCATCCTCATCGCTGAGCGGCTCGCTCAGCATCCTGAGCGACAGCCGGCCGCCGCTCCTGGCGTCGAGCGCGGCAAGCTGCCTGGCCGCCACCGTCGGCTCGACCACGCCAGCCCAGTGGGTCAGCACCACCTCCAGCGACGCGGTGCGCTTCAGCGCCTGCGCGGCTATGTCCATATTGGTGAGCAGGCCGGCCGGATCGTCGACGACGATCTTCTGAAAGCCGACATCCTCGATCAGCGACAGTTTCGTCGCGGTCTCGGCGAAATCGTAGAAGAAGCCGCCATCGGCAGATTTACCCGGAACATGCGTGAACTCGATCGGCATTGCCATCTCCTTCATCACGTTTGGAATCGCATATCAAAACCACAGGGCGCGCGAAAACGCGCCGCCGACGCGGCTCACTCAACTCCGGTTGCCTGAAAGCGTTAGGCCGCCACCCCGTGGTTCCCGCGCCTCAGGGAATGAGGCCCAGAACGACTGCCCCGGTGAACACGAACGCAAGGGTGAAAACGAGATAGGCGAAGGCCCCGCCATAGGCCGGCCGCCAGCTCTGGCCGACGGTTTGGCCCCTGCGGTCTGTCTGGGTGTTTTGGTAATAGGACATGTCGGCCTCCGTCTCACCCTTAATCTATAAAGTTAGTAGACTTTGTCGATTGCTATTTTTCCGCGATCCGAAGAACGAATTTCTCATATCGCGCTGGACATTGGTTTGGCTTGCTGCGTCTGCCCTATGCAGGGGAAACGGCTGCGGAGACGATGACGCCGCCCCCGGATTTCGGCGGTCGCGCCGGAGTCGGCGATGCGGCCAGCGAGCTTGGCCATCCGACACGCGCGGGTTAGCATCGTTGCCGGTTCACGCGTGAAGCATCAACAGACGGAGAAAACAATGGGCGGAAGGCTGGCGGGCAAGGTCGCCATCATCTCGGGCGGCGCGACGGGCATGGGCGGGGCGGCTTCCGAGCTGTTCGCGGCGGAAGGCGCCAAGGTGGCGATCGTCGACCGCAACGGCGAAGCGGCGGCGGCGACCGCTGCCGCGATCCAGGCACGCGGCCATGTCGCGGAGCATTTCGTCGCCGACGTTTCCGACGAAGCGCAGGTCGAGGGAGCGGTGAAGGCGGCGGCGGCAAAGCTCGGCCCCGTCACCGTGCTGTTCAACCACGCCGGCACCATCGTGATAAAGCCGTTCCTGGAGACGACGCTCACGGAATGGGACTGGCTGCACGCCGTGAATGTGCGCTCGATGTTCCTGATGACGCGCGCCGTACTGCCCGGCATGATCGCGGCGGGCGGCGGCTCGATCGTCTGCACCTCGTCGATCTCGGCGGTGGCGGCGACGCCGAACGAGGTGCTCTACGACACCACCAAGGGCGCCTGCCACATGTTCGCCCGCGCCATCGCGGTCGAATTCCGCGACCGCAACATCCGCTGCAACGCCGTCTGCCCCGGCTTCATCCGCACCCCGCACGGGCTGCGCGAGGTGGCCGACCTGGGGAAACTCGGCGTCGACGTCTCCGACGCGGCACTCGCCGCCCAGCAGGGCCGCATCGGCGAGCCGGAAGAAGTGGCGAAGGCCGCATTGTTCCTGGCCAGTGACGAATCCAGCTTCGTCAACGGCGCGCATCTCTTCGTCGACAACGCCTTTACGGCGATGTGAAGCGTCCCAGGCTTGGCGCTCTTCCTCTCCCCCCGTCGATCGGGGGAGAGGAAAGGGCGCCAAGTCCTCTACCGCTCTTCCCTCCGAAACGGCTTCAGCAGCGCCGAGGGCGCGACCGCATTGCGCGACAGGAAGGCCATGGCGACGATCGTGAAGATGAAGGGCAGCATCAGGAAGGCTTCGTAGGGGATGTGGCCGAGCCCACTTGCCTGCATCCTGAGCTGCAGCGCATCGACGAAGGCGAACAGCAGCGCCGCGCCCGCCGAGCGCCACGGGTCCCAACGGCCGAACACGACCAGCGCGATCGCCACCCAGCCGCGCCCGGACACCACGCCGAAGGTGAAGGCGTTGAACTGCGCCATGGTGAGAAACGCGCCGGCGAGCCCCATCAACGCGCCGCCGAGGATCACCGCCTGGAAGCGCGTGCCAATCACGCTGACCCCGGCCGAGTCGGCGGCGCGCGGGTTTTCGCCTACCATCCGCACCGAAAGCCCCCATGGCGTGCGGTAGAGCACGATGGCGGCGAGCGGAACGGCGATGATCGCCAGATAGACAAGCGTAAACTGGTTGAACACCGCCGGGCCGAGGATCGGAATGTGCGAAAGCAGCGGGATCGGCTCGGGCTGGAAACCCTTGATGCTCGGTGGCACCGACTGCTGGCCGAAGATCAGCCGGTAGAGGAAATACGCGAGCCCCGAGCAGAACAGCGTCACGCCGATGCCGCAGACATGCTGGCTTAAGCCCAGCGCCACCGTGAACAGCGCATGCACCGCGCCCATCAGCGCGCCGGTCGCCACGGCAACCAGCACGCCGAGCCACAGGCTGCCGCTCATGCTGGTGGCGGTGAACCCGGCCATGGCAGAGAGCAGCATGATGCCTTCGATGCCGAGATTAAGCACGCCGGCGCGCTCGGAGAACATTTCGCCAAGCGTGGCGAAGGCAAGCGGCGTGGCGATGCGGATGATGGCGGCAAGGAAGCCGACCTGAAAGATCTGCTCGAACACCGCGCTCATTTCGCGACCCGCCGAATTCGATAGGCGGTGAACAGCAGCGCCACCAGCATGGCAAGCAGCGCCGTGCCCTGGATGACGTCGCTGAGGAAAGCCGGCACGCCGGTCGCGCGCGACATCGCCTCGGCCCCGGTCATAACCGCGGCAAGGAAGAGCGCCGCCGGCACCACGCCGAGCGGATTGAGCCTGGCCAGCATGGCGACGACAATGCCGGAATAGCCGTAGCCGGGCGAAATGTCGCTCATCACCTGGAAATGCACGCCGCCGACCTCGCCGACGCCGGCCAAGCCCGCCAGCGCGCCGGAGAGCAGTGCGGTCGAGATGAGCACGCGCTGGACGTTGATGCCGCTGTAGCGGGCCGCTTCCGGATTCTCGCCGGTGACACGGATGCGGAAGCCGAGCGTCATGCGCGCGATCAAGAACCAGCAGAGCGGCGCGGCGATCAGCGCCGCCACGACGCCGAGATGCAGCCGCGTGCCCTCAATCAGCACCGGGAAATTGGCCGAATCCTCGACCGGCGGCGAGATCGGATAGCCGCTGAAGCTATCCTTCCAGGGCCCCTCGATCAGCGCCATCAGCGCGTAATAGATGACCGAGTTGAGCAGCAGCGAGCTGACAACGTCGTCGACCTTGAATTTGACGCGCAGCGTCGCCGGCACCAGCGCCACGGCGGCGCCGGCCGCGGCACCCGCCAGCGCCATCAGGAGCATGGCGAGAGTGCCCGGCATCGGGATGGCGCCGACGAAGCAACTCGCCACGGCGCCCGCCAGCAACTGGCCCTCGGCACCGATGTTCCAGAATTTTGCCCGGAAGGCGACCGCCACAGCAAGGCCGGTGAAGATCATCGGCGCGGCGCGCACCAGCGTCTCGGTTATGGCGTAGCTGTCGCCGAGCGAGGCCGACAGCATCACGCCATAGGCCTCGATCACGCCGGCGCCGGCGATTGCGATCAGGCCGCTGCACAACACCAGCGTCGCCGCGATCGCCAGCAGCGGCAGTGCGAGATTGAACCAGGCGGGCGTCGACGTACGGGCTTCGAGGCGGAACATCAGGCGTGGCCCCCCGCTCGCCAGATGTCGGCGCCGCCTCTCATCCGGCTGCCGCCACCTTCTCCCCGTATAGTGACGGGGAGAAGGTGGCTGGCCGCAGCCGTCACACCCTTCTTGCAACGCTCGCGATTGGCGAAATCATCGATGAAAGCGCTCCTCTCCCCGTCTCTATACGGGGAGAGGGTGCCGGCAGGCAGGTGAGGGGCGGCGCCGGCGTTCGAAATCAGAGGCAAACCCATGCTTTACGCCCTCCCCTCCACGCCGGTCATCATCAGGCCGAGCCTTACGACGGTGGCGTCCGCACCGGCGAGTGTGCCGGCGATGCGGCCCTCATACATCACCGCGATGCGGTCCGAGAGCATTAGCAGTTCCTCGAGGTCCTCGCCGATGACGATGATGCCGCAGCCCTTGGCGCGCATGGCGAGGAACTTCTCGTGGATGAAGCGGGCAGCGCCGATGTCGAGGCCGCGCGTCGGCTGCGACACGATCAGCACTTTCGGATCGAAGGCGAGCTCGCGCGCCAGCAGTGCCTTTTGCAGATTGCCGCCGGAGAGCGCGCCAGCGCGCACCATCGGCCCCGGGCAGCGTATGTCATAGGCCTTGATCTGGGTTTCGGCGAAAGCACGGATGGCGGACGGATTGAGCAGACCCTTGCGGCTGAACGCCTCGGTGCCGATGCGCGGCAGCACCATGGAATCGGCGAGCGGCAGATTGGTCACCAGCCCGGTCGTCATCCGGTCTTCCGGGATGCGGCCGAGACCGAGCGCCTGTACCGCGCGCGGCGAGAATTGCGCAACCGCTTTGCCGGCTATCGTCATCGCGCCGGCCTTCGGCGCCAGCATGCCGGAAATGACGTCGGCCAGCGCCCGCTGGCCATTGCCGGAGACGCCGGCGATGCCGAGGATCTCGCCTTCCCGCACCGAAAGCGACACATCTCGCAACGCGGTGCCGAGATGACCCGACGTGGAAATGCCGTCGAGGGTAAGCACCGTCGCGCCTGGCGTCGAGGGCCCTCTGGCCGGCGGCAAGATCTCGTGGCCGCACATCAATTGCGCCATGGCGGACGACGTCGTGTTGGCGGGGTCGTCGACGCGGCCCGCGACCTTGCCGTGCCGCAGCACCACGCAGCGATGCGTGAGTGCCCGTACTTCGTTGAGCTTGTGCGAGATGAAAATGATGCCGAGCCCCTGGCCCGCCATAGAGCGCAGGGCGGCGAACAGGCCGTCGACCTCACCTGGCGCCAGCACCGCCGTCGGCTCGTCGAGGATCAGAAGCTTCGCGCCGCGAAACAACGCCTTGATGATCTCCAGCCGCTGCTGCTCGCCGACCGACAGCGCCGAGACCGGCAGCGTCGGATCGAGGCTCAGCCCATGCTGGTGGCCGATCTCCCTCAGCCGCGCCAGCCCGCCGGCGCGGTCGATGCGGCCTGACTTGCCCGGAATGCCGATCAGGAGGTTCTCCAGCACCGTCAGCCGCGGCGCCAGATGAAAATGCTGGTGCACCATGCCGATGCCGGCGGCGAGCGCGTCGGCCGAACTGTGGATGGCGACCGGCCGGCCCTCGACCAGTATCTCGCCGGCGTCAGGTGCATAGGCGCCGAACAGCACGTTCATCAGCGTCGTCTTGCCGGCACCGTTCTCGCCAAGCAGCCCAAGGATCTCGCGCGGTGCGACGCTGAGATCCACGGCCTCGTTCGCCTTGACGGCGCCGAAGCTCTTGGTGATGCCGCGCATTTCGATGAGTGGGGCGGACAAGGGATACTCCTGGTACCCCTCCCCCTTGAGGGGAGGGTGCCGAGCGAAGCGAGGCGGGAGGGGGCACCTCAACCGCCTCGACCTATGACTTAGCAAGATGGAGCGCGTCGCGGGCGACCCCTCCCGGCCCTGCGGGCCACCCTCCCCTCGAGGGGGGGATAAGCCGGCCTCAATCCGAGACCGGCGTGTTCTCGTCGACGTCGACGCGGAAGTTGCCTTCGAGGATCTCGGCCTTCTTCTTCTCGACCAGGTCCTTGACCTCGGCCGGCAGCGTCTTGTCGAACTTGTGATACGGCGCCAGGAACGAACCGCCCTTGGCCATGCGCGAGAAATCGCCATAGTCCTGCGCGGTGAAGACACCCGCCTTGACCAGCTTGATCGCCTGCTCGACCGTCGGGTACATGTCCCACACCGGCCCGGTGATCACCGTATCCGGGCCGAGGCTCGACTGGTCGGACATGTTGGAGATGGCGAGGATCTTCTTCTCCACCGCCGCCTCGATGACGCCGAAGCGCTCGGCATAGATCACGTCGACGCCAGCGTCGATCTGCGCCACGGCGGCTTCCTTGGCCTTCGGCGGATCGAAGAAGGAGCCGATGAAGGCGACCTTCTTCTTGATGTTCGGGTTGACCTCCTTGGCGCCGGCGAAGAAGGCGTTGACCAGCCGGTTCACTTCCGGAATGCCCATCGCCGCCACCGCGCCGACGGTGCCGGACTTCGACATCTTGCCAGCAATCAGGCCGGAAAGGTACGCCGGCTCGTGGATCCAATTGTCGAAGACGCCGAAATTGGGCTCGGCCGGCCCGGCGCCGGAGCCGAACAGCCATGCGGTCTTCGGGAACTGTTTTGCCGTGCGGCGTGATTCGCGCTCGGCGGCGAAGGCATCTCCCAGCACCAGCTGGTAGCCGCCCTGCGCATATTCGCGCATCACGCGGCTGAAGTCGGCGGTCTGCACCTTCTCCGACCATTTGTATTCGATGCCCAGTTCCTTCTCGGCCTTCTGCAGGGCGACATGGATCTGGTTGTCCCACGGCTCCTCGATCGGTGTGGCGAAGATCGCCGCCACCTTCAGCTTCTTGTCCTTGGCGAAGGCGGCATTCGGCAGCACCGCCGCCGCCAGCCCCAGCGCGCCGAGTTCCAGCACGGTGCGCCGTGACAGGCCGGCGCGTTGCGTCTTGCTATGATCGTCTTTCATGGAAGTGCCCCTCTGGTTGACAGCCGTGTCGAGCCGGCCGTTCTCAGGAATGTCAGACAAGGGACTATGGAACGGTGTCTGAGTTTTGTCCACATGGTCAAATTTGGCAAACGAAGGGTCGCTGTTGCGACCGGGAAACGTCGGCGGGACAGCGCCCCCCTCTGGCCTGCCGGCCATCTCCCCCACTTGGGGGGAGATCGGATGTCACGCCGGCTTTCGCCAATTGCCAGCGTGGCTAGAAGAGCGAGGCGCCAAAACCGCTAATCTCCCCCCTCGTGGGGGAGATGTCCGGCAGGCCAGAGGGGGGCGCGAAGGAACGCGGCATTCGTTCTAGACGGCCGATGACCGTACTATCCTCCGGCACCCTCCCACGACCCCGTCTCCGCGAACCTTCTCAGCATCGGCGCCGGCTCGAAGATCACCCGACCCGTCAGCCGGTGCCAATGCTCCAGCCGCTCGACGATCTTCGCAGCCCCTTCGAGGCCGGCCCAGAACATCGGCCCACCCTTGCCGATGGGAAAGCCGTAACCGTTCGCCCAGACGACATCGATGTCCGACGCCCGCACCGCAATGCCTTCCTCGAGGATCCTCGCGCCCTCGTTGACCAGCGGATAGAGCGTTCGCTCGATGAGCTCGTCGGCGCCGATTTCGCGCCGCGCGATGCCAAACTCGGCCGCCTTGGCGCGGATCAGCGCCTCGACGTCGGGATCGGCGATCGGTTCACGCGAGCCGCTCTCGTAGCGATACCAGCCCTGCCCGGTCTTCTGGCCGAAGCGCCCTTGCTCGCAGAGCGTATCGGCAACCACCGCTGTCAGGCCGCGCGCCTTGCGGTTGCGCCAGCCGATGTCGAGGCCGGCGAGATCGCCCATCTGGAACGGCCCCATCGGCCAGCCGAAATCGGTGAACGCCTTGTCGACCTGGCCGGGCGTCGCCCCTTCGAGCAGCAGGAACTCGTTTTCCGCGCCGCGTGCGGACAGCATGCGATTGCCGACGAAGCCGTGGCAGACGCCGACGACGACCGGCACCTTGCCGATGCGCCGCGCTAGCTCCGCAACCGTCGCCAGCGCGTCGGGCGCGGTCCTATCGGCGCGCACGATTTCCAAGAGCTTCATGACATTGGCCGGCGAGAAGAAATGCATGCCGAGCACATCCTGCGGCCGCGACGTCGAGGCGGCGATCTCGTCGACATCGAGATAGGAGGTGTTGGTGGCAAGGATCGCGCCCGGCCTGGCCACCGCGTCGAGTTTGCCGAACACCACCTTCTTGACCGCCATGTCCTCGAACACCGCCTCTATTACCAGGTCGCAATCGGCAAGGTCGGCATAGTCGGTGCTGCCTTTGAACAGGCCAAGCCGTTGCTGCCTGGCCTCTTCCGTTAGCGAGCCACGGCCGACCGAGACGGCGTAGTTCTTCTCGATCAGTGCGAAGCCCCGTTGCAGCGCCTCCTCGCCGGTTTCGAGCAAGGTCACCGGAAAGCCGCCATTGGCAAAGGCCATCGCGATGCCGCCGCCCATCGTGCCGGCGCCGATGATGCCGACGCGGGCGATCTTGCGGCGGGTGACGTCCTTGCCTTGTATCTTGGCCGCTTCCCGTTCGGCGAAGAACAGATGCCGCTGCGCGCGCGACTGGTCGCCGGCAACGAGCTTCACGAACAGCGCGCGCTCCGCCGCCAGCGCCTCATCGAACGGCAGCGTTATCGCATTGCGCACGGCTTCGGCGCAGGCAAGCGGAGCCTCCAGCCCACGCGCTTTCCTGGCAAGCTCGGCCGCCTGACGGTCGAAGGCTGCAAGGTCCGTTTCGGCAACGCGGTCGTTGCGTTCGCGCATCGGCGCGAGCGACCCGCCTTTGGCGGCCGCCTCGCCGGCGAACCGGACCGCCTGGGCGATCAGATCGCCGTCGAAGACAGCATCGACGAGGCCCGCGGCTTTTGCTTCGCCAGCCGAAATCGGCGTTCCCGAAACGATCATGCCGAGCGCCTTCGCCGCGCCGACCAGGCGCGGCAGCCGTACCGTGCCGCCGCCGCCCGGCAGCAGGCCGAGCTTCACCTCCGGCAGGCCGAGTTTCGCGCCGGCGTCGGCGACGCGGAAATGGCAGCCTAGCGCCAGCTCGAGCCCGCCGCCCAGCGCCGTGCCATGGATGGCGGCGACCGTCGGCTTGGCGATGGTTTCCAGCAGCGCCACAATGGCGCGCAGCTCCGGCTGCTGCACCGGCTTGCCGAATTCGGTGATGTCGGCTCCGGCGACGAAAGTCCGCCCTGCGCACACGATCACGATGGCCCTGGCGGTGGCATCGTCGCGCAGCGCGGCCAGCGCCGCGTGGAGTGGCTCGCGGACGTGGAAGCTGAGCGCGTTGACCGGCGGGTTGTCGATTATGACCACCGCCACGCCGTTCTCGTTTGCGACGTTGACAGAATTGGACAAGCGGAACCTCCCGAGACCGGCTGCGATCACGACGGGTTTACTAGGCCGCGCCGCGAATGGGAACCTGATGGTATCGCTGGCACAATGCTTGTCTGGACAAGCCGCGACAGCGCGCTGAAGAAGGCAACACCAAACGATCTGACGAACTCCGCCGATATTCGGTCAGCCGGAGTCGGACGGCCGCGAAGCGACCAAACTGGGTGCGAACCGGAGCGGAACGTAGGTGAAGTACGTGAGCACCGGAAGCGCAGGAAGCCGCCATTTGCAGGCCGGCCTCACCTGGATATCACCGCAGCGCCTTCTCTCCACCTGCCGCCGTTATCACCCCGACGATGATCAGTCCGGTCAGCACCAGCCGCACGCCGGCGCTGACGCCGAACGTGTTGAGCATGGTGAGCAGCAGCACCAGGAACAGGCCAGCGCCCCAGACGCCGGGCACATTGGCCTTGCCGCCGGCGACCGAGGTGCCGCCTATGACGACGACGGCGATCGAGGCGAGCAGGTATTCGTTGCCGATGTCGACATTGGCGCCGCGGAAATAGCCGGCGAGCAGCGCCCCGTCGATACCGCCGAGCGCGCCGGACAGCGTGTAGGTGAGGAAGCGGATGCGGCCGACATTGACGCCGGCGAGCCAGGCGGCGCGGATGTTCTGGCCGATCGCCAGCACCGAGCGGCCGTAGATCATGCGCTGCAGCGACGTTGCCGCGCCGATGGTGAAGAGTACCGTCAGCATCGCCAGCACCGGGATGCCGAGGAATTGCCAGTTGGTGAAGTCGGCGAAACCCGGCGGCGGCTTGATCTGCAGCCCGCGCCCATAGCTGATGTCAATCGACTGTATGATGAAGCTCGCCGACAGGGTTGCGATGATCGGCGGGATGCGGAGCGCCCAGATCAGCAGATAGTTGGCCGCGCCGATCGCAGCCCCGGTGGCGAGCGCCGCGATCAGCCCGACCGCGATCATTGAATCATTGCCGTCCATCACTTTCATGGCGACCGCGCTGGCAAGCCCGATATTGGCCGGCAGCGACAGGTCGACATTGCCGGGTCCGAGCGTGATGACGAACATCTGGCCGACGCCGACGATGACGGTGAAGACGGCCAGCGAAAGTGCCGCCGTGATCATGCCGCCGGCACCATAGCCGCCGGTGAAGACGATGGTCGCCAGCCACACCACGGCTGCGCCGATGAAGGACCAGGTCCACGGTTTGGCCAGCAGCATTCGCAGCGAGGCCATCGCTCACCTCTCCCTGCGGCTGATCAGCACCCGCGCCGCCAGCACGATGATCAGGATGGCGCCGTTGGCCGCCACCTGCCAGTCGGGCGGGATGTGCATGAAGGTCAACAGCGGCGAGGCGGCGAGCGCCAGCGTCAGCGCGCCGATGACGGCGCCGATCGGCGATACTCGGCCGCCGACGAATTCGCCGCCGCCGAGGATGACGCCGGCGATCGACAGCAGCGTGTAGCCGTTGCCGATATTGGCGTCGGCCGAGGTGGTGATGCCGATCAGCGCCATGCCGGAGAGTACCCCAAACAGGCCGGTCAGCGCGAACAGCACGATCCTGGTCTTGAGCAGCGACCAGCCGGCGCGCCGCAGCGCCGCCGCATTGCCGCCGGAGCCGCGCAGGATGACGCCATAGGATGTGCGCATCAGGCCGACATGCACCACCGCCGCGATCACCAGCGCGGCGATGATCGGGAACGGAATGAGAGGCGGCTTGAAGGCCATCAGCGACAACAGCCAGTCAGGTGCCTTGCCGCCGGGCTTCGGCAGGACGAGGATGGCGAGGCCCTGCCAGACGAAGCTCATGCCCAGCGTCACCACGATCGAGGGCAGGTTGCGCAGGTGGATCAGCGCGCCGAGCAGCGCATAGACGCCGATCGAGCCCAGCAGCACCGCCACACCGATCAGCGGCGCATCCTTCAGCCAGGTCGCCGTGACGCAGCCGACAAAGCCGACGAAGGTGCCAATCGAGAGGTCGAGCTCATTGCCGGCGATAACGAACATCTGCGCGATCGTGGCCAGGGCGATCGGGATCGCCAGGTTGAGCATCAGGGTGAAGCCGAAATATGAGATGGCGCGCGGGTTGAGCCAGGCGATCGCCAAAAGCACCAGCGCCAGCGACAACGCCGGCAACAGGCTGCGCAGCATGCGCGCCCGCGCCGCCGCACCGCCACCCGCCGACGACGCCTTCAGCCTGGTTTCGAGTGAGGCCGCCGTCATCTCAGGCCGCATCGCCGAATGAGGACTGGATGATCTTCTCCTCGGTCAGCTCGTCGCGTCCGAGATTGGCGACGATCCGGCCGTTCTTGAAGACATAGACATGGTCGCAATTGTCGAGCTCTTCGGTTTCGGTCGTGTACCAGAGGAAGGTGCGGCCCTTGCGGGCTTCCTCGCGCACCAGATCGTAGACTTCCAGCTTGGTGCCGATATCGACGCCGCGCATCGGGTCGTCCATCAGCACGATCCCGGCATCCGAGCCCAGCGCGCGGGCAAACAACGCCTTCTGCTGGTTGCCGCCGGACAGCGAGTAGATGTTGTTGCTCATGTCGGGCGTGCGGATGCCGATCTTGTTCTTCCAGAATTCGGCAAGCTCGGCCTCGCGCCGCGGCGAGATCAGGAAGCCGCTGCGCAGCCGCGCCAGTGAGCGGATGCCGATATTCTGCGCGATCGACCATTGCGCAAAAATGCCGTCCGACTGGCGGTCACCGGCGACCAGCGCCACCGGCGCGGTCACCTCTATGCCGGTCCTGGCGCGCTGGGCAGCGCCGAAAATCGCCAGCAAAAGGTCGGTTTGCCCGTGGCCGGCGAGGCCGGCGAGCCCGATGATCTCGCCCGCGCGCGCGACGAGCTCCTTGCCGTCCTGCTGCCGCGCCGGACGTGCCTTGACCCGCAGCGGGCCGGCCTCCGCCTTCCTTGTCTCCGCGGCAGTTCTCTGATGCCCTTCGGCGCCGCCCATGGTGGCGACCAGCCGATCGCGGTCGAAGGCGCTTGCGGCGTCGGCGGCGACGACCTTGCCGTCGCGCATGACCACGATGCGGTCGGCGTTCTGCAGCACCTCGCCCAGCACATGCGAGATCAGGATGCAGCTGCCGCCGGAAGCGACGAAGCGGCGCACGAACGCAAGCAGCTGGCCCGCTGTATGCGCGTCGAGCGAGGAGGTCGGCTCGTCGAGGATGACCAGTGCCAGCGGATCCTCGGTCAGCGTGAAGGCGCGGGCCACTTCCACCATCTGCCGCCGGCCGATTGAAAGGTCGCCGGCGATGTCGGAAGCGGAGATGCCGTGGTCCGGAAAGATCTCGTCCAGCTTGGCGGTGATAAGGTCGGCGGCCTTGCGTCGCCAGCCGAAACCGGTGAGCGAAGGATGGTTGATGCGCGTGTTCTCGGCGATGCTGAGGTTCGGGCAGAGCGATAGTTCCTGGAATACGCAGCGTATGCCGAGTTGCTGCGCGCGCGGCACCGAATAGGCCTGCTCGGCGCTGCCGCGCACCGTGATCGCGCCGCTGTCGGGGACAAGCGTGCCCGCCACCATGTGCATCAGCGTCGACTTGCCGGCGCCGTTGTGACCGACGAGACCGACACATTCGCCGGCGCCGACTTGGAAGTCGACGCCGCTGAGCGCCCGGACGGCGCCGAAATGCTTTTCGGCACCGTCCAGTCTGATGATGTCAAAATTGGCGGCGCCGAAATGCTTTTTGGCGCCATCCGGCCTGACTATATCGGTGTTTGCCTCGGGCATGCTCAACGATATCCGGTTGGCGATGCCGGCGGCAACAGTTCAGCCATCACTTGATGTTGGCTTTGATGGCCGCGATGGCGTCTTCCTGTGTGTATTCGTGCGTAGCGACGCCACCCTCCTTGATCTTCGGCAGGGCCGCTTCGAAATCGTCCTGGGTGAAGGCGAGATACGGCACCAGAAGGTCGTGCGGAATGTCCGTGCGGCCGTCCAGCACCTGCTGCGCCACCCAGAAGGCTAGCGACGAGACGCCGGGCGCGATCGAGGCCGACCAGGTCTGGTAGCCGTCCTTGTCCTTCTGCTCCTTCCACCACTTCAGCTCGTCCTGGCGGTTGCCCATGATGATGGTCGGGCGCGGCTTGCCGGCGGCTGCGAAGGCTTGCGCCGCGCCGTAGCCGTCGCCGCCCTGGTCGACGATGCCGACCACGTCAGGCAGCGACGGCAGGATGGTCGCCACCGCCTTCTGCGCCGTGGTCTGGTCCCAGTCGCCGGTGACCGAGCCGACGATCTTGAACTCGGGATGCGCGGCCACGCCTTCGAGGATGCCGGCATGGATGGCATCGTCGATCGAGGTGCCGGCGAGACCGCGGATCTCCAGCAGATTGCCGCCCTTGGGCTGGAACTTGGCCATCTGCTCGACTTCCTGCTTGCCCATGTCCTTGAAGTCGACGACGACGCGGTAGGCGCAGGGCTCGGTGACGATGCCGTCGAAGGAGACGACGACGATGCCGGCATCGCAGGCCTGCTTGATGGCGCCGTTGAGCGCATCCGGCGAGGCGGCGTTGATGACGATGGCGTCATAGCCCTGCAGGATCAGGTTCTGCACCTGCGCAGCCTGGGTCGGAACTTCCTTGTCGGCGGTGGTGAAGACGTCGGCGGCCGCGACCACCTTGTCCTCGACCGCCTTCTTGGTGACGATGCCGTAGCTGTCCAGCATCGCCTGGCGCCACGAATTGCCGGCATAGTTGTTGGAGAAGGCGATCTTCTTGCCACTGGTGTCGGCCAGCGCGGTGCCCGAGGCGAGCATCGCCGCCAGAGCGCTCAGGACGAGTAGTTTCTTCATGTCATATCCTCCCAGATGTGTTGACTGCTGCATTCCAGCCGGCTTTTAAGGCCGGCCTCACTTCCAATCCGATTTGAGCCCGGACGATCCCGCGCTCAAAACAGCCTCAGCCCCGGCACGCGGACTCTGAGCCGGTAAAGCGACGTCGACGCGGCGATGTAGAGGCTCCTCAGATCCTCGTCGCCGAAGGTGAAATTGGCACAGTCTTCCGGCGTCGCGATGACGCCGAGAAGCTCGCCGGACGCATCGAACACGTGGATGCCGCCCGGGCCGGTGCAATATAGGTTGCCGCGGCTGTCGATCTTCATACCGTCGGTCGATCCCGGCTCAGTGCCCTCGGTCGCCGCCCAGACCGCGCCGCCATTGAGGTCGCCGTTGGCCTCCACGCCGAACACCCTGATATGCCCGCGCTCGGTGTCGTTGACGAACAGCCGCGATTCGTCGAGCGAGAAGCAGAGCCCGTTGGGCTGCGCGAAATCGTCGGCAAGCAAGGTCAGGGCGCGGTCGCCGTCGATCCGGTAGACGCCCTGAAACGAAAGCTCCTGCTGCCGCGGCACGCCGTAGAATTCCGCCCGGCCGAACCCGGGGTCGGTGAAGTAGATGGCGCCGCCGGTGGCGACGACGACGTCGTTCGGGCTATTCAGCTCCTTGTCGCCGTAATGGGTGGCGAGCACGGTCACGGTTCCGTCCGGCTCGGCGCGGGTAACGCGGCTCGTCGCGTGCTCGCAAGTGACCAGCCGCCCCTGGCGGTCGAGAGTGTTGCCATTGGCCTTATGGCTGGGCTCCCGGAACAACTCGATCTCGCCCGAAGAGCTGCGCCTGTACATACGGCTTTCGGGAATGTCGGAAAACACCAGCCATTTATCGTAAGGATGCCACACCGGCCCTTCGATGAAGGAGTAGCCTGTCGCCAGCCGTTCCATCGCCGCGTTGCCGACAACGTCGCCGAAGCCGGAATGGCGGGCCGGCGCCGAAATCGACATCACTGGTCCTTCGGCTTGCGGACTGCCGCGCCGCCGACGAACCAGTCGCTGCCGGCCACGTCCTCGAACACCACCCAGATCGCGTCCTTGGGCAGTTCGGCGACCTCGCTGATGGCTTCGGTGACGCGGCGCGAGATCTCGTCCTTGCGCTTTTGCGAATGGCCCTCGAGTATCCGAATGTTGACGAACGGCATCGGCGCCTCCCGGGCATTTTCTTGTTGTGGGGAGCGAGCCTAGTCAGCGCCCGGGCCGGGCGATACGGGTCAACGCGCAGCGCCGACTGTGGTTTTGCACAGTCGGTCCCTTCAGGCCGCGGACGTCAATTACTGGTCCTGCAGCGGCGCCGCCTGCGCCAGCCAGGCGTCGAGCCGGTCCTGCTCGCGGCGCAGCGCGTCGATGTTGATCAGGCCGCGCGCCAAGGCGAGGTAGATCGCCCGCGTGCGCGAGTTGAAGACGGAGGCCTCACCGGCGCCGTCCTCCGGCGGCACGATGCCCAGCTTGTCGTAGACGTGCTTGATGCGGCTTTGCGCGCCGCGGATCGACAGGCCCCGGCGGGCCGCGATCGCCCGGTCGGTCAGGCCGAGCGCGATGTCGATCAGACTTTCATATTCGCCATCGGTGATGCCTTCGAAACGATCCTGGACGCGATGCTGGATGCCGCGTATCTCACGATCGATGATGCAGTGGCCTTCGCGGAAGACGCCGCGAAGCGCCGAGCGCATGCCTTCCTCGGTAGCCGATTTCAGTACATAGCCATAGACCGAGCCGGGCGGCACGATGCGCGCCACGCCGCGCACATAGGCCTCGTCGGCGAAGTTCGACCAGAACAGGATGTGCGTGCCGGCGCGCCGGCTCCAGATGGCGCGGGCCACCTCGATGCCCGTTGCCTTGGGCAGTTGCAGGTCGAGCACGACATGCGGCGGCTCGCGCTCGGCCGCCATGTTGATGGCATCCTCGCCGTCGCCGGCCTCGATCACCTCGACGTCGCCAGGCCACAACTGTTCCACCGTCCGGCGCGCGAAAGTGCGATGCAGTCCGTCATTCTCGGCGATCATGACCAGCATCACGCCACCTCCGATACCGGCTCGCTCGCCGCCATGGCCGGCTTGCCGTCAGCTGGCGCGCGGTCGATCTCGATCACCACCCTGGTGCCGCCCTTGCGGCCGGCCGGCTCGAAGCGCAGCCGCGCGCCGACAAGCGCCGCCCGCGTATGCATGTGGCCGATGCCGCCCTGCGCGGCCGGGTCGATCGTGCCGCAGCCATGGCCGTCGTCGGTGACGACGACCTTGAACACGCCGTCGGTCGAGGTCAGCAGCACCTCGATCCGGCCGGGTGCAGCGTGCCGCACCGCATTGTTGATCGCTTCCTGCACGATCCGGTAGAGCGACGTGCGCATCGTCTCCGGCAGGCTGTCGGCGCTGCCGTCGCTGGTGTCGGCGATCCGCACGGCGATCGGCGGCTTCGCCCGCGCGACACTGCGGTTGAGATGCGCCTCGACGGCGTCGCGCAGCCCGAACAGCTCGAGCACGCTCGGCCGCATGTCGTCGACGATGTGGCGCAGTTCCGCCAGGCAACCGGCGATCTCCTGCTCGAGATCGGCGAGTTGGGCCGTCCGCGCCATGCCCCGGCTGCGGAAGGCCGAGACCTGGCGCGCGATGCGGGCAAGATCGGCAAGCGTCTGGTCGTGCAGGTCCATGGCCATGCGGCGGCGCTCGCGCTCCATGCCTTCGGTCAGTTGCGAGGCGCCGACCCTGAGCAGTTCCGCCCGGTTGCGCGCCTCGCTCTCGGCGAGCATGGCGCGGCGCGCCTCCTCGGTCTGGATCAGCGCAAAGATGTAGGGGGCGATGAGATCGGCGCATTGCTGGGCGACGGCCACATCCGTCAGCGTGTAGCAGCCGACCTCGTGGCGGCTGATGTTGAGCGCGCCGATGACGCTGCCGCGCGCCCTGAGCGGCACGATGATGCGGCTGCGCAGCCTGGCTTCGAAGATCGGCTCGTCGAAGGCGCCGGCGAAGTGAAAGCGCTCGTCGACCAGCGCGTTGTCCGACAACAGAAAGGGCGTCTGGCCCCACAGCACGCGCCGGATCGGGCTGCCCTCGACAGGATGCTGCGCCAGATCGCTCCAACTGGTGTGGAAACCGGCTTCGTAGCAGGCATGCATGCGGCCGTCCTGCGACAGCACCGCCAGGTCGATGTGGTCGTGCGGAATGAGCGTGCCGATTTCGATCGCCGTCGCCCGGAACGCCGAGCCCGGATCGATGTGGCCGGCAAGCGCGCGGGAAATGGCGACCAGCCGGTCTATCAACTGGGGAGATACGTCCGACATGTCTCTTCCCTCGCCATCTCCGCAAACCAAGCGGCACGCCAGACGCCTCGTTGGCGAGCGCGGCCGATACGCGATTTGCCTGCAGTCCTCCCTGCCAGCGAAATAGTGAACGCTTGCCGATGCCGCGTCAACGACACCTGCCCTCGCTGCCGGCGATCAACTTCAGGTGCGACGATTGAAAAGCCTTCGGCTCCTGGTCTAGGAACGGCAGCAGGAGGCCAATGCATGGCAGCGACCGTTGCTCAGGGCGCCCCGGGGATACCGGCGCGCTGGACGTCAAGCGCCAAGAGCGGCGTTGGCACTGCGCTTTCTGAGGTCAGCCCCCTCTGGTTCACGCTCAGCCACGGCATCCTCAACGAGATCTACCATCCGCGCCTCGACAGCGCCTGCACGCGCGACATGGAACTGATCGTCACCGGCCCCGGCGGCTATTTCTCCGAAGAGAAGCGCGATGCCGCGCATGAGGTCTCGACGGTCGATGCCGGCGTGCCCGCCTACCGGCTGACCAACACCGCGACCGATGGGGCGTACAGGATCGGTAAAAGGATCATTACGGATCCGAAACGCCCTGTCCTGCTGCAGGAGATCACCTTCTCGGCACTCAAAGGCTCAGCTAGCGATTACCGCGTCTACTCGCTGCTCGCGCCGCATCTCGTCAATGCCGGCATGGGCAACACCGCCTGGGTGGGCGAGCACAGGGGCAGGCCTGTGCTGTTCGCCTCGGGACGCGGCACTTGCCTGGCGCTTGCCTCATCGCTGCCCTGGGGCGCCTGCTCGGCCGGCTATGTCGGCTTTTCCGACGGCTGGCAGCAGCTCCAGCAGGGCGGCGTCCTCGATCCGGTCTGCCGCCGGGCCGAGGACGGCAATGTGGCGCTGACCGGCGAGATCGGTTTTTCCGCCGCTGACGACACAGCGCTGCTGGCACTCGGCTTTGGAGCCTCGCCGGAAGAGGCCGCCGACCTGGCTTTTGCCAGCCTGAAGCAGGGCTACGACGCCTCCGCCAAGGTCTATGTCGAAAACTGGCGCAAATGGCAGGCCGGGCTGCACAAGCTCGACCGGCACGCGACCTCGGGACTGAACACCTACCGCGCCAGCACGGCGGTGCTGGCTTCGCATCTGTCGATCGCCAGGCCGGGGGCCGCCGTCGCCAGCCTGTCGATCCCCTGGGGCTTCAACAAGGGCGACGACGATCTCGGCGGCTACCACCTTATCTGGCCGCGCGATCTGGTCGAGACTGCCGGCGGCTTCCTAGCCGCCGGCGACGGCAAGCAGGCGCTACAGATCCTGACCCGTCTGCGCACGATCCAGCAGCCGGACGGCCACTGGCCGCAAAATGCCTGGTCCGACGGCACCGCCTATTGGCCGGGCATCCAGATGGACGAATGCGCCTTTCCGCTGCTGCTTGCCGACGCCTTGCGCCGCGCCGGCCACCTGCCGCGCGCGAAACTCGCCGGCTTCCTGCCGATGATCGAAAGTGCCGCGTCCTATGTCGTGCGCAACGGGCCGGTCACCGGCGAGGACCGCTGGGAAGAGGATGCCGGCTACAACCCCTTCACGCTGGCCGTCGAGATCGCCGCCCTGCTGGCGGCCGCCGACATGCTCGACATCGTGGGAAAAACAGAGCCGGCAAACTATCTGCGCGAGACCGCCGATTGCTGGAACGACCAGATCGAGCGCTGGACCTATGCCACCGGCACGCCATTATCCGCAGAAATGGGCGTCAACGGCTACTATGTCCGCATCGCCCCGCCGGATACGTCGGATGCCGCCTCCCCCAAGGACGGCTATGTGCCGATCAAGAACCGGCCCCCGGTCGACTCCGACAGGTTGGCCGAGGCTATCATCAGCCCCGATTCGCTGGCGCTGGTGCGCTTTGGTCTCAGGGCGGCGGATGATCCGCGCATTCTAGACACTTTGAAGGCCATCGACGCCCGGCTGCGCTGCGACCTGCCGCAAGGGCCGCTCTGGTATCGCTACACCGGCGACGGCTATGGCGAGCACGAGGACGGCGCGCCCTTCGACGGCACTGGCCAGGGCCGCCCATGGCCGCTGCTGGCGGGCGAGCGTGCCCATTACGAGCTCGCGGCGGGCCGCAGAGACAGGGCGGAAAGCCTGCTCGCGACGCTCGAGGCGTCCGCCGGGATCGGCGGCCTGCTGCCGGAGCAGGTCTGGGACGGCCCCGACATGCCGCAGCGCGAGTTGCGCCGCGGCGCCCCTTCGGGCAGCGCCATGCCGCTGGTCTGGGCGCATGCCGAGCACATCAAGCTCTTGCGTTCGCTTCGCGACGGCGCCGTCTTCGACCTGCCGCCGCAAGGCGTCGAGCGCTACATCAAG
>NZ_RZOJ01000760.1:0-982 GCF_003998845.1 Mesorhizobium sp. M4A.F.Ca.ET.022.05.2.1
TTCCTGCACGACCTGCCGGTCACGCTGATGTGGGGTGTCGGCCCGGCGACCAGGGCGCGGCTGGCCGACATCGGCGTCGAGACCATCGGCCAGCTCGCTCGCACCCATGGCGGCGCGCTGAAACGCCTGCTGGGCCCGGCCGCCGGCGAAAAGCTCGCAGCGCTTGCCTGGAACCGCGACCCGCGCCGGCTGGAAACGCACCGCCGCGCGCACTCCGCCGGCGCGCAGTCGGCGCTTGGGCGCAAGCCGGCGCTGCCGCGCGTCTTCGTGCCGACGCTGCTGCATCTCGCCGACCGCGTCGCCAGCCGCCTGCGCGCCAAGGCGCGGCCCGGCCGCACCGTAACGGTGCGCGTGCGCTTCGCCGACATGCGCGCCGTCAGCCGCTCGGTGACGCTGGAGCAGCCGATCCAGGCCACCGCGATGCTGGCCGAGATCGCCGAGGAACTGGTGCGCGGCGTGCTCGCCGCCAATGCGCAGGAGCGGGAGATTTCGCTGCTTGCCATCTCTGTCTCGCATCTGGAGGAAAGTGCCGAGCTGCAGCTCGAACTGCCGCTCGGCCTCGCCGACGAGAAGCTCAGGCCCGGCAGCCGCAAGGGCCTCGCCCGCTTCGGCGCCGACCGCGCCATCGACAAGATCCGCCAGCGTTTTGGGCGGGAGGCGGTCGGCTACGGCACGGTGGCGCTGGAAGCAGCACGCTCGGTGCCGGATGCGTTCAGGGAGCTGGCCGAGAAGGAGCTGTAGCTGGCCGATCGCCAACCCTACCGGCGACCGGTGCTCCAGTAGCGGTGGACCCTGACGCCGCCGGCGCTTCCGCCGCGCCATGGCTCGCAGGCGATCCCGTCACGGTCGGCATCATGTGTCGGCCAGTAGCCGGGTGGCCCGCGACGCCAATCTCCCCGACGGGGAGATGGCCGGCGGGACAGAGGGGGCTCGGCGGCCATCTCCCCGTCGGGGAGATTGGCGTCGCGGGCCACCCGGCTAC
>NZ_RZOJ01000761.1:0-978 GCF_003998845.1 Mesorhizobium sp. M4A.F.Ca.ET.022.05.2.1
GCCGAGGCTGCGCGCGCCCTCGTCGTCGAGGCCGAGCAAGGTCAGCGGCCGCGCCATCAGGCCGATCGCCAATGCCGCGAGGCTCAGACGCGGCAGGAGCCACAGCGTGGTCTTCCAATCCTGCTGACCGAGCGAGCCGGAGCCCCAGATAAACAGGCTGGCCAGCCATTCGTGCCTGAGCACGATAAGGGCGGCGCTAATCGCTCCGGCATAGAGGCTGACAACAAGGCCGGCGAGCACGACGGACAGCGGGGACAGGCCTTTGTGCCAGGACAGTGCGAAGACTGCAGCGAGCGCGACAAGGGCACCGGCAAGCGCCACCCATTCGCGACCGAAGGAAAGCAGCGCGGGCGAGAAAAGCGTGGCCAGCGCCAGCGCCAAATAGGCGCCGGCCGACACGCCGACGGTCTCCGGCGAGGCGAGCGGATTGCGCAGCACCTGCTGCAGCACCGCTCCGGCGAGGCCGAGGGCCGCGCCGCAGAGCAGGCTGACGGCAAGCCTCGGCAGGAAGGCATAGTGGACGAGCACCTGCCGCATGTCGTCGATTTCGGGTAAGGCGAGCGCCTTGAGCCAAAGCGCCGGCGGCAGTTGAACGGCAAGATTGGGAATGGTCGCCGCCACGGCCAAGGCCGCGAGCGCAGCGCAAAGCAGGATGGCTACGGTCGGCTGGCCACCGGCGCGCGGGACGATGAGACCGGCCGTACCCACTTTGCTTACCGCCGCATCAGCCATTGCCGTTTTCTCCTGTCATCGCCCTGGTCAGCACGCGGGCGAAGCGGGCGGCGGAAGGAAGCGCGCCGAACATCAGCACGGCGGGCAGGCGCCTGATCGATCGGTTGCGCACGAAGGGCATGGCGTTCCAGACCGGGCTTTCGGTCAGCGTGCCGCCGGCGCCCTCGGGCATGGGCTCGAGAAAGGCGAGACGCGCATCGCTCGCTGTCGCCAGGCCGTCGATGCCGACGGTCGAAAAGCCCCAAT
>NZ_RZOJ01000762.1:0-974 GCF_003998845.1 Mesorhizobium sp. M4A.F.Ca.ET.022.05.2.1
GCGTCATCGACAGAGCGAAGCGGTACATCACCTCGCGCCAGCTCCAGAAACTGTCGGTCGAGGGGCCGCGCAGTTCGGCGAGCCCCGCCATGCCGCGCTGGAACGCGTGGCTGTGCAGATTGGGCATGCCGGAGAGTACAATGGCATGGCGCTCGTCGCCGGTCAGCGGTGAGGCGCCGGGCTCGGCCGCCGCGATGCGGCCGCCCGCCAGCGTGATCCTGACATTGTTGTTCCAGCCGTCCGGCAGAAGTGCCTGTTCCGCGAAGATCGCCGTCACGATTTTCTCCGAATCCCGCTTTCCGATGACAATAGCACTTGCAGTGCGCTTCAATATGTATATACATAATTGTCATCCAATCAAACGGAAAAGATGATGGCGGCAGAAATCAAAAGCCGGGCAGGGGGCCTTCACCTTTGGCGCAATGCGCGCCTGGCGACGATGGCCGAAGGCGCGCCGGGACTGGGCATCGCCGAAAGGGGCGCAGTCGTCGCGCGCGACGGCCTGATCACCTATGCCGGGCCGGAAGCCGATCTGCCGGCGGCACTTGCCCAGGGCGCTGACATCACCAACTGCGAAGGCCGCTGGGTCACGCCCGGCCTGGTCGATTGCCACACCCATCTCGTCTACGCCGGCAACCGCGCCAACGAGTTCGAGATGCGGCTGGCCGGCGCCACCTATGAAGAGGTGGCCAAAGCCGGCGGCGGAATCGTTTCCTCGGTGAAGTCATTGCGTTCCGCCAGCGAGGACGAACTGGTAGCCCAGACATTGCCGCGCCTCGACGCGCTGATCGCCGAGGGTGTCACCACGATCGAAGTGAAGTCGGGCTATGGCCTTGACGTCGACAATGAGAAGAAGTCGCTGCGTGCCGCGCGGCGACTCGGTGACAAACGCTCGGTGACGGTCCGCACGACATGCCTCGCCGCCCATGCGCTGCCGCCGGAGGCCAAGGGCGACAAGGACGCCTTCATCGATC
>NZ_RZOJ01000763.1:0-964 GCF_003998845.1 Mesorhizobium sp. M4A.F.Ca.ET.022.05.2.1
ATCGAATCGCACGCGCCCCGATGCCTGCGGATGCGCGCCGGCGATGGCTCTCAGCAGCGTCGTCTTGCCGGCGCCGTTGGCGCCGACCAGCGCCAGCGTCTCGCCGCGCTCGACGTCGAAACTCACGCCGCGCACCGCCTGCAACAGGCCGTGGCGGACAACGAGATCCTCGACCGAAAGCAGGCTCATTTCGGGCCTCCGCCGAGATAGGCGTGGATCACCTGCGGGTCGGCCATGACCGCTTGCGGCTCGCCGTCGGCGATGATCTTTCCCGCATCCATGCAGATCAGCCGCCCGGCCACCTGCAAGAGGATGTGGACAATGTGCTCGATCCAGACGATGCCGATCTTGCGGCGCCGCAATTCCCTGATGGTCTCGACCAACTCGCCGGCCTCGCCGTCGGTCAGTCCGCCGCCGATCTCGTCGAGCAGAAGCAGCGTCGGCCTGGCAGCGAGCGCCCGGGCGAGCTCCAACCGCTTGCGGTCCAGCAGGCCGAGCGTCTCGGCACGGCGGTTGGCGACGCCAAGCATGCCGCACAGTTTCAACGAGGCAAGTGCCTCCTCATAGGCTTCGTCGCGCTTGAGTCCGGCGCCATGCGAGGCGGCGATGAAGACATTCTCGAACGTGGTCATGCCGCCGAACGGTTTCGGCACCTGATGCGTGCGCACGAGGCCGAGCCGGCAGCGCGCCGTTGCCGGCAGCGACGTGACATCGCCGCCCTTGAAGGCGACGGTACCGGCGTTCGGCGGATAGGCGCCGGACATCACGCTGAGCAATGTCGTCTTGCCGGCGCCGTTCGGGCCGACAATGCCGACCGCCTCGTCGGCCTGCATGGCGAAGTCGATGTCGTCGAGCACCACCAGCGCGCCGAAGCGCTTGTGGATGCCGGCGGCATTGAGGATCGCAGCGTTGGGCGAAATGGTCACGATGCGAACCCCGTCAGCAGTCCAATCAGCCGTTGTAC
>NZ_RZOJ01000764.1:0-956 GCF_003998845.1 Mesorhizobium sp. M4A.F.Ca.ET.022.05.2.1
CCAATAGGCGCCGGTCGGACAGGCGCCTGTCCGCGAAACCGGCCGACGGCGCCGGGCGTGCAGCCGGCCTGTGCCGCAACAAGCTCGACGGCAGCCAACTGGCAGTAGCGCCCCTGGCAGCGCCCCATGCCAACGCGCGACAGCGATTTCACCCTGTTGGCCTCACCGCCGCCGAAACCCACGCCCTGGCGTATGTCTCCTGCAGTCACGTTCTCGCAGCGGCAAACAATCGCGTCGTCAGGGAACACCCGCGCCATTGCCTCCGGCCAGGGAAAGGCGCGGGCCAGACCGCGCGCGAAGCGCTCGAGCCGCGCGAGCTTGCGCAGATCGGCGTTGGCTGACGGCGCCGATTGCCCGAGATCGGCAAGGCACGCCACCGCCGCAAGGCGCCCGGCAATCTCCGCGCCGTCCGCCCCCAGGAGCCGAACCCCATCGCCCGCAAGGTAGACGCCATTCCCGGCGCGACCCATCTCGTCGGTCTTCGGCAGCCATTGCCGCCACTGTTCGTCATAGGCGAAGGCGCATCCCGCAAGGTCCGCGAGATGCGTCTCCGCCCGCAAGTGCCAACCCATGCCGATCATGTCGCACGGGGTGACGCGTTCGCGGCCGCCGGTGTCGCGCCAGCGCATCGCGGTGACACCTTGTTCGTCGACCTCAATCAGCTCGAGGGTCACGCCCGCATGGTAACGGTCGCCGAGCCTCGCCCGCAGCGCCAGGCCGCGCAGCGCGACCAGCGGCCGGGCGGCGAGCCCCCGGAATCCCCGCATCTGCTGGCGCCAGGATGATGTATCCAGCACCGCCACCACATCCGCTCCAGCCTTGACGAGTTGGGCGCCGACCAGCGTCAGCAAAGGCCCCGATCCCATCAGGACGATCCGCCGCCCAAGCGCCACGCCCTGCGCCTTGAGCGCGATCTGCGCCGCGCCGAGGCTGTAGACACCGGCGCTCTGCCAGCC
>NZ_RZOJ01000765.1:0-950 GCF_003998845.1 Mesorhizobium sp. M4A.F.Ca.ET.022.05.2.1
GGCGGGCGCCGCCTCGGCCGGCTTCGCTGGCTCGGCTGCGGGCGCCGGTGCCGCTGGCGCCGCTTCGGCTGGCTTCGCCGGTTCGGCGGCGGGGGCCGCCGCGACGGTCGCGGCGATCTCGGTGATGCGGCCGTCGAGCTTCGGCGTATAGGGCCTATGCGCGCCGAGATAGTCGGCGACGACCTGCTCCAGGCCCGGGCCGTAGTCATAGGCGTTCTTGGCCTTCTCGGCGAAGACCTTGTAGCCGTCGCCGCCCTGGCGGACATAGTTGTTGGTGGCGACCAGATAGTCCTTGTCGGGATTGATCGGCGCCCAGGCGCCGTCCTCCATCACCTCGACCGACTTGACGCGTCCGGCGTTGGGCGCGACCGATTTGTCGAAGGAATATTTCAGGCCGGCGACCTGCGGGAAGCGCCCGGCGCCGTCCTCGATCTGGCTGAGGCCGCTTTCCAGCCCGGCGACGAGGTCCTTGCCCGAGATCTGGAAGGTCGCCAGCGTGTTCTGGAACGGCAGCACGGTCAGCACCTCGCCCATGGTCACGGTGCCCTGGTCGATCGAGGCGCGCAGGCCGCCGCCGTTCGAGATGACGATCTCGACGCCCTGGCCCTTGACGCGGTCGAGGATGGCATCGGAGACGAGGTTGCCCATCTCGCATTCGCGGGCGCGGCAGTTGTCGCGGCTGCCGTCGATGGCCTTAGTGGTCTCAGCCACTTCCTTGTTCTTCAATTCCTCGATCGGGGCGCCGAGCTCCTTGATGCGGGCGAGCACGGCCGGATCGGGCGTGATCGACTTGTCGAGGAAGATCGGGTCGCCGCTCGCTTGCTTGACGACGCCGTTGTCGTCGAACACGACCTTGAACTCGCCGAGATATTTCGAATAGGACGCCGCCTGCACCACCGGCACCTTGTAGCCATCGGGGTTGTCGACCATCGTCGGATAGGGGCCTGTCT
>NZ_RZOJ01000766.1:0-941 GCF_003998845.1 Mesorhizobium sp. M4A.F.Ca.ET.022.05.2.1
CCCCCAGCACGTGCAGCCGTCCCTCCTGCGCGGCGATGACCGAACTCGCTGCGCAATGGGTAAGGCGCCCCTCCTTGACCAACCGGTCGAACAGGTCATGCAGCGAGCGCGCCTTCGCCGCCTCCGAGCCATAGAGCTGCTCCGGTGTGCGGACGAATCCGTCCGGTGGGCGACGATAGATCTGACCGCCGGCGCGATTGCCTTCGTCGATCACCATCGGGTGCAGCCCGGCCTCGACCAGCACCGCCGCGGCCCTTATGCCAGCCGGACCGGCGCCGACGATCACGATCTTCGGCGATGAAGCGTCACTCACGGCCAGCTCTCCGGCGGCGTCGTGCGCAGCCGCATGCCCTCACCGATAGGGGTTGTGCACGCGCGCAGGCGCGGCCCCTCTTCCTGCCAGACCCAGCAATCCTGGCAGGCTCCCATCAGGCAGAAGCCCGCGCGGGGTTCAGGCCCGAACTCGGACTTTCGTAAGGCTTGTCCCGACGCCAGCATGGCGGTCAGCAGCGTATCGCAAGCCAGCGCGCTGCGCATCTCGCCATCAAGGAAGAAATTCACCTCTACCCGGTCGCGCTCGGCCAGCCGGACGATGCGGCCGGCGCTGATCATTCAGCGGCCTCTCGCACCGGGCGAGGACGCGGCAGTTCGGGGAACCGTTCGCACGCCGCATCGAAGGCCGCCTGTACGCCCTCCGGCCCGAAGCGCCCCTTCATGCGGCGGAAGATCTCGGTCTTGGCGAAGAACCGCCAGTGGATCGGCAGGTCCCTCAGTATGGCGGTGAGCCGGTCGTAGGCCGCAGGGGTCCATTGCGCTTCGTAGCCGTCGCGCTCTGGACCGAAATGGAAATGGCCGGCGGACGGCTTGTGCCGCGCGCGCAGCCTTTCCGTCGCCTGCTCGTCGACCTCGCCGTCGCGGATGACGACGCCATAGTCGCGCTC
>NZ_RZOJ01000767.1:0-940 GCF_003998845.1 Mesorhizobium sp. M4A.F.Ca.ET.022.05.2.1
CGGCAAGGTCGATCCTTCCCTGCTGCTGGGGCTTGGTCTTGCCGTCGAGGACGACATCGAGAATCGCAAATCCCATCATGACGGCGCATTCGACCACGAACATGACGACTTCGACACTTTCATTGTCGACATTCCATCGATCGCCAATCCGGACGAGCTCGCAAAACGCGTCGCCGCCGCCGCCGAAGAGGAAAACGTGCTGCGCGTAAAAGGTTTCGTCGAGGTCGGCGGCAAGCCGATGCGGCTTTTGCTGCAGGCCGTCGGGCCGCGCGTCAACCACTACTACGACCGCGCCTGGACCGCCGAAGACGACCGTCGCTCGCGCCTCGTCGTCATCGGCCTGAAGGGGCTGAACCGCCCGGCGATCGAGCGTATCCTCGCCGGCTGAGGCAAACCCGAACCGCCATGCACATCCTCACCACCACATCCGCCTCGCTCGACGATCTCGCCGAGCCTGTCGATCTCAGGCAGACGCCTGCGGATGTCGTGGCGCTGTCCTTCACCGACAGCGATCTCTCGGGGCTCGCGGCTGCATGGAAGGCCGACGCGGAACGATTGCCCTCAATGCGGCTCGCCGCGTTGCGCGATCTCCGCCATCCGATGTCGGTCGACCTCTGGATCGACAGCGTCGCCCGCCATGCCAAGGTCATCCTGGTCCGCATCCTCGGCGGCTATGACTGGTGGCGCTACGGCTGCGACCAGCTCGCCGCGGTCGCGCGCGAACGCGGCATCAAGCTGGCGCTGCTGCCCGGCGAAAGCCACGACGAGGACCTCCGGCTGATCGAGGGCTCGACCCTGCCACGCGCCGAACTGGACGCCCTGCTCGGCTATTTCCGCGAAGGCGGCCCGGCCAATATGACAGCGCTGGTGAAGAGGCTGGCGTGGCTGGCTGGGTCAGACACGGCGGTGGCCGAGCCGGTTAGAGTGCCGAAGGCAGGGT
>NZ_RZOJ01000768.1:0-929 GCF_003998845.1 Mesorhizobium sp. M4A.F.Ca.ET.022.05.2.1
CTCGCCAGCGTCATTGGCGCGATCCTCGCCCTGTTTCTGGGTCTTTGGCTCGCAAGAAGCCTGCCTTAATGCTATTGCCCCGCTTCCGAAGAGGCAAAGCGAGACAAATGGCAGGCGTTGAACAGATCACGGTGGAGGCCGGCGAGGCGGGCATGCGGCTCGACCGCTGGTTCAAGACCCATTTCCCGGGGCTCGGCTTCGGCCATCTGCAGAAGCTCCTGCGCTCCGGCCAGATCCGCGTCGACGGCGGCCGGGTGAAGGCCGACACGCGCGTCGAGCCCGGCCAAACGGTCCGCATCCCGCCGCTCGAGGTCGACAAGAAGGGCGAGGCGCCGCTCACCGGCCATTCGATCCGCAACCAGGGCGACGCCGATGTGCTCGCCAAGATGCTTATCCATGAGGACCCGAAGGTCTTCGTCTTCAACAAGCCCGCTGGGCTCGCCGTGCAGGGCGGTTCGGGCGTCACCCGCAATGTCGATGACATGCTGGAGGCCTGGCGCAACCAGAAGGGCGAGAAGCCGCGCCTGGTGCATCGGCTCGACCGCGACACATCCGGCGTGCTGGTCGTCGCCCGCACCAGGCTTGCGGCGATGAAACTCTCCGAAGCGTTCCGGGCGCGCGAGACCAAGAAGACCTATTGGGCACTGGTCAAGGGCGTGCCGCCGAAGCGCGAGGACAAGATCTCGACCTGGCTGGTCAAGGAACCGACCCCGGACGGCGACCGCGTGCGCATCGCCAAGCATGGCGAGAAGGGCGCCGACCATGCGGTCTCCTACTATCGGGTCGTCGAGCAGGCGGCGCAGTCGCTGTCCTGGCTGGAGATGGAGCCCTATACCGGTCGCACCCATCAACTGCGCGTCCACGCTGCCTACATTGGCTGCCCGATCATCTGCGATCCCAAATATTTCGAGGCCGACACCAATTGGGAC
>NZ_RZOJ01000769.1:0-922 GCF_003998845.1 Mesorhizobium sp. M4A.F.Ca.ET.022.05.2.1
GGGCTGAGCTACGCCCAGGCGGCCGAGGTCAGTGGCGTGCCGCTGGGAACGTTGATGTCACGCATCGGCCGGGCCCGGGCGGCACTGCGCGAGATGGAGGAGGCCGCGCCGGTCGGCAGGAACCATCTCAGGATCGTCAAAGGTGAGCGATGAATGCGATGCTCGATCCCGTGACCGACGCCGATCTCGACGCCTATGTCGACGACCAGATGGAGGTGGCCCGCCGCATCGAGGTGGAGGCGTTCCTGTCCACCCAGCCGGAGGTCGCGGCGCGCGTGATGTCCGACCTTCGGACGCGCGACGAGTTGCGCGTGGCGCTCGCCGGCAAGGGCATGGCGCGGCCGGCGACCGCCGAGGCGGCACGACGGTTGGAGCGCGGACTGACCAGGGACCGCATCTTTTCCGTGCTGCAGCGGGCGGCGGCGGCGGCCATCCTGGTCGCGGCCGGCTGGCTGGCGAACGGCATTTTCGGACCCGTCGCGGTGACCAAGGTTGTCGCTTCCACGCAGCCGCCGGCCTATGTCGAGGAGGCGGTGAGGGCGCACCGGACGACGCTGATGCGCGAGGCGATGACCTCCCAGCGTGAAGCGCCGGACTACAATCCCGGCGAAATCCGTGCCGCGACCGCGATCGTCATGCCGTCGCTGCCAGGCGACTGGAAGGTTCGCGACGTGCAGATCTATCCGTCGCGCTTCGGCCCGAGCGTCGAGATGGCGCTCGAGACCAAGGATCTCGGCCTGGTCTCACTGTTCGCGATCAGGCCCGGAACCTTCGACGTGGTGAAGCCGGCCGTCGCGCCCTCGGGCGATATTTCCTCGGCCTATTTCCAGATCGGCGAGGTCGCCTACGCCGTCGTCGCGCGCAGCGATGCGCGCGACCTCGACCGGGCCGCCGAAACGCTGGCCCGCACGCTTTACTGAGA
>NZ_RZOJ01000076.1:0-19552 GCF_003998845.1 Mesorhizobium sp. M4A.F.Ca.ET.022.05.2.1
GGATCGATGTCGCCGTCGCTCGGGTCGTAGAGCGCGCCTTTCAGCTCATGCGTCTCGATGAAGGGATAGCGGCGCTTGATCTCGTCCAGCCCGACGACGTCGATGTCCATGCCCTGGTAGCGGCCCATGCCCTTGGCGCGCCGGAATTCCTGCATGCGCTCCTTCGAATGGGCGAGCCTGAGCGAGCCGGTGACGTGGTAGTTCATCGGATAGTCGACGGCATCGGCGAGCCCGCGATAGAGCTCGGTCGAATAGCGCTGCATGTTCATCAGCGACCATGAGGACGAGAAGGTCGGCACGTTGCCGGCGGCATGCCAGGTCGAGCCCGAGGTCAACTCGTTCTTTTCGAGCAGCACGCAATCGGTCCACCCCGCCTTGCAAAGGTGGTAGAGCGAGGAGGCGCCGACGACACCGCCTCCGATGATCACCACGCGTGCCGTGCTCGGCAAACCCGCCATGTTCTTCCCCTCCAATCAATAGACAGGTGGCGAAACCACCCAGATGACCACCGCCGGCTCGGCGCCGGGATTGCGCCAGCGAAACGGCTTGCCATCGAAACGAAAGCTGTCGCCTTCGCCGAGCCGGTGCCAGACGCCGGCAATCTCGATCTCGAAAACACCCGACGTAACATAGCCGGCTTCTTCGGTCGGACGGCGCGCTTCGGTCTTCAGCTCCGCACCCGGCGCAAATTCCGAGCGCAGCATCTCGAAGCTACCGCCGAGGTCGGGCGACAGAAGCTCCTCCACAAGTCCGGATTCGCTTGTGCCAAGCGAGCGGCGGCTGCCGGCACGCACGACCACGCCGCGCTCCGCCTCGACCGGCACGTCATGGCTGAAGAACAGGCTGATCGGCACGCCGAACAGGTCGGCGAAAGCCCTGAGGTCGCCGAGCGAAGGGACCGACAGGCCGCGCTCTACCTGACTGACCCAGCCGACGGAGCGGCCGAGCCTCAGGCCGATCTCGGCCAGCGTCAGCCCGCGCGCCTTGCGCAGCGCACGGATGTCGCCGGCCAGCAACCGCTCGCCATTGTCCTGTTCCGGCCTGGGAGCGGTCGAGACCATCGGCCTTCCGATGAAAAATTGGAGACAAATTTCATGAGAGGGCAACTCCATGAAAAAATCAAGAGGATTTTCATGATGCCGCAAGATTTGCTTGCGCGTTTTTTGCGGTTCATGCAAAGGCTCGGCGACGAACGGCGAATGGGGACGTCCGGTCGGGGGCCAGGTTTCAAGGAGTCTGTGCGTGGTCCTTCGCGGGAGCCGGTTTGGTTCCCGGTCACGCGCAAAGGGACGACCCATGCTGGAAAACAACAGCCGGATAGCCAAGGATGCGGCGATCGTCGACGAGGCGATCACGTCGCGCCGCTCGGTGCGCGCCTTCCTGCCCGATATGGTCGACGACGAGACGGTCCGCGACATCCTTTCCGTCGCCGCGCGCGCGCCATCCGGCACCAACATGCAGCCTTGGCGGGTGTATGTCACCAAGGGCGATGTCAAGCAGCGCATTTCTGAGGCCATCCTCAATTCAGGCATCCGCGCCGAGAAGGCCGAGTGGGACGAGTATCGCTACTATCCCGACCAGTTCTTCGAACCCTATCTCACTCGTCGCCGCGCGAACGGCTTCGGCCTATATGGCGCGCTCGGCATCGGCCGGCGCGAGGTCGACAGGATGCGGGCGCAGCACGATCGCAACTTCGTCTTCTTCGATGCGCCCGTCGGCATAATCTTCACCGTCGACCGGCGGCTGAACAAAGGATCGTGGATCGACTACGGCATGTTCTTGCAGAACATCATGGTGGCAGCGAGGGGCAGGGGCCTGCATACCTGCCCACAGGCGGCCTTCGCGCCTTATCACCGGCAGATCCGCCCGGTTCTCAACATCCCCGACGAGGAGATCGTCGTCTGCGGCATGGCGCTGGGCTACGAGGACAAATCCAAGCCCGAGAACGAATTTCGTACCGACCGCGCGCCGCTGGAAGACTGGGTAACGTTCAGCGAGTAACGGCCGCCAGCCAGCGCCAGCGGCCTTACTCGGTGTTCACATGCGCGCCCCGCTGACATGGGCGCCGTCCTGCGGCGTCAGCCGCAGATACGCGAACAGCGCGCACAGCGTGATCAGGCCTTCAATCAAGAACAGGATGCGGAAATCGTTGACGCTGGCATGGCCGCCGCTGGCGAGCAAAGACAACAACGCCGCCGCCAGGCCGACGCTGATCGCCACCGCAAGCTGCCAGAGAATGTAGTAGAGCGCGCTGAAGCGGGCGAGTTGCTCGGGCGCGACATCCGAATAGGAAAGGTTCCCGGTTGAAGCCCATTGCACCGAGCGGAAGACGCCGAAGATGAAGATGTAGGCGAGCACGATCCAGGCGGGCAGACTCGCCTGCATCGAGGCGAAGCCCGCGACGAGGCAAGCGACGATCGGCGTGTTGGTGACCAGCACGCGGCGGAAGCCAAAGCGGTTGAGGATGCGCGGCATCATGAAGCGCGTCAGCAACGAACCGATCGCGGCGACGAAGGTCAGCGATCCCGCCTGCACCGCGCTCATACCGAAGCCGAGTTGGAACATCAGCGGCAGAAGGAAAACGACGGAGCTCAGCCCGATCGTGTCGAGGCCGCCGCCGGTCAGGAAGCTGACGCGGAAGGTGCGGATGCGCAGCAGCTTGAGGTCGAGCAGCGGATTGCGGACGCGCAGGCAATAGAAGGACGCGACGGTCAGGATGGCGACGGCCGCACCCAGCTCGGCGGCGATGATGCCGGCGGCGGCGTCCTTGGCGGCGAGCGAATCCATGCCGAAGACGAGCAGCGCCATGCCGCTGCCGACTAGCAGGAAGCCCGGAAAGTCGAACGGGGTGCGGACCGGCTTGGTCGCGGAGGGGAACAGCGAGGCGGCGAGCAGCGCGGCAATGAGCGCAATCGGGATGTTTATGTAGAAGATCCAGCGCCACGAGACGTAGGTGGTGAGCGTGCCGCCGACCAGCGGGCCCACCAATGGTCCGGACTGGCCGGCCAGCGAAATGTACATGTTGATCTTGAGCGTGCGGTCGCGCGGAAAGCTCGACAGGATCACCACTTGGCCGAGCGTGCCCATCAGCGCGCCGCCAAAACCCTGCAGGGCGCGCGAGGCGACCAGCATCCAGATGTTCTCCGAGAGGCCGCAAAGTGCCGAGGCGCTGGCGAAGACGAGAAGGGCGAAGCAATACACGTTGCGCAGGCCGAAGCGGTCCGCCGCCCAGCCGCCGAGCGGCATCGAAATGATCAGGCTGGCTACATAGACGGTGATCAGAAGGCCAAGCTGGCTCGGCGGGCGGGCCAAGCTTTCACCGATGCCGGGAAGTGCGGTCACCACTACATTCTGGTCGAGGCTGGTCATGAAGACGCCGCAGGCGACCGTTGCCGGCAACAGCATCGACATCTCGCCCGCCGGAGCAAAGCGGGTGGTGGCCGTCACCGAAGTCTCTGCGGTCATGGAGGATATGGTCGAACTGGTTGCCTGGACGGGCACCTGCTCCGGCAAGAGCCCGTGATTGCCTATCTATCGGCCCGGCTGGCCCAAGCCTCAAGCAGCAGTTGTGGCCGTCCGTAGTGCCAGCCGGAGCTATTGCACCTCGTAGCCGACTTCCTCGCTGGCGTGGCACAGCGCCTTCCAGAAGGAGCGGGCGAAGGAGCGGAAGACATAGATGTCGAACTGGTCGGCGCCGGTGCGCTGAATCTGCGCGAAGACGTCGTGATGGGTGGTCGAGCGGCCGGCGCCGACCGGGAAGGCCGGCAGCGCGAAATCGATGGCAAAGAACTTCGCCAGCACCCATTCGGCCTTCGGGCCGGCGATGCGGATCGCGGTGCGGCCATGCGACAGGTCGGTGACGGTGCCCACGTCCGGCGTGACGACGCCGCTGAACGCGGCCGCAAGGCCCTCGGCGTCGTCGATGACGGTGAACTTGCCTGGCGCGATGCCGAATGCCGATCTGCCGCCGTTGGTGACGCCGCCGCCGGCGCCGTCGGGCAGGGCAAGGCCCGCGACCTTGTATATCGCCGACATAAGGCGCTTCTCCTCGCCCGGCCATGCGGCGAGCTGCAGGATCGAGCCCGGCCGCGTCTCAGACAGGATGACGTCGACGCCATGTTCGAAATTGCCGTGCGAGCCCGGGTGGTACTCCGGCTCGAGCGGAGATTGACGTTCAACCATGCATGCGGCTCCCGTCCGGGTCGTAGAAGTGGTTGGAGACGATCTCGATCGGCCCGAAGCGATTGCGCAACGGGTCCGAGACGAAAGCGCGCGTGCCGTGCCTGGCCTTGCCGCCCTTGACCAGCGCTAGCGCGATATGCTTGCCGAGCGCCGGCGAATAGCAGCAGGCGGTTATGTGGCCGATCGAATCGCGTGGATTGGCTTCGTCCAGTTCCTCGACGATATGCGCGCCGCCGTTGAACGGGCGGTTGTCGAGCGAGACCAGGCCGACCAGTTGCAGCCGGTCAGGCGTGATCAGGCCCTCGCGGTCCATCATCGCCGAGCCGATGAAGGGCTTCTTCTTCGACAGCATCCAGTCGAGATGCAGGTCGCGCGCCGTGGTGCGGCCGTCGATCTCGGCGCCGGTGACATGGCCCTTCTCGATGCGCATCGTACCCAGCGCCTCGAGCCCGTAGGTGACCAGGCCGGATGGCTTGCCAGCCTCGATCAGCGCCTCCCAGACATGGGTGCCGTAGCCGGCGCCGGAATAGACCTCGAAGGCCATCTCGCCGGAAAAGGACAGGCGGCAGATCATCACCGGCACGCCCGCAATCTGGCCACGGACGATGCCCATGAAAGGCAGGGTGGCGTTGTCGACGGCGGTGCCGGTGACGCAGGTGGCGAGGATGGCTCTCGCCTTCGGCCCGCCGATCGCAGCGCCTGCCCATTCGTCGGTCACCGAGGTGACGGTGACCTTCAATTCCGGCCAGATCACGTCGAGGAAATATTCCAGATGCTGCATCACCTTGCCGGCATTGGCGGTGGTGGTGGTCATCAGGAAGTCCTGCTCGCCGAGCCGCCAGGTGGTGCCGTCGTCGAAGGCAAGCCCGTCCTCGCGCAGCATCAGGCCGTAGCGCGCCTTGCCGACGGCAAGCGTGGAAAACATGTTGGTGTAGACGCGGTCGAGGAATTCCGCCGCGTCCGGTCCCTGCACGGCGATCTTGCCCAGCGTCGAGACGTCGACGATGCCGGCGCTGTCGCGGGTGGCCTTGGCTTCGCGCACATAGGCCTGCTCGACCGTCTCGCCGGCAAGGCCGTAGATCATCGGCCGGTACCAGAGGCCTGCGGAATACATCCGCGCGCCGTTGGCGATATGCCAGTCGTGCATCGGGGTCAGCCGCTCGGGTTTGAGATCGCCAAAACGCTCGGCCGCCAGCGAGCCGATCGACACCGCCGTGTAGGGTGGGCGGAAGCGCGTCGTGCCGACCTCGGGGATCGGCTTGCCGAGAGCCTCGGCCATGATGGCGAGGCCCGGCACGTTGGAGCTCTTGCCCTGGTCGGTCGCCATGCCAAGCGTGGTGTAGCGCTTGAGGTGCTCGACCGAGATGAAGCCCTCGCGGTGCGCCAACCGCACGTCTTCCGCCGTGACGTCGTGCTGGAAATCGACGAAGCTCTTGCCCGCCGCCTTGATCTCGAACACCGGCGCCGGGTCGGGCTCGCCGGGCGCGGCTTCGACGTCCGGCAGGGCCGTCGGCGCGTCCGTGCCGCCCGCGGCAGCGACACCGGCGGTGCGGCCTTCGGCGATGGCCTCGGCGGTCGAGAAACTGCCGGTGAAGGCGCCTGCGCCGATCCAGCGCTGCGTCGGCTTCGGTGGCAGGAAGGCCTGCCTGGCCGGGTTCCACTCAGCCTTTGCGCCGGCCTGGCTGGCGAGATGGATCGTCGGCGACCAGCCGCCTGACATCAGCAGGCAGTCGGCATGGATGCTGCGCGCGTCGCCGGTGAGCGCGCCACTCAGCATGTCGAAGCGCTGCACTTTTAGGCCGGAGAGAGCCTTGCCGCCCTCGGTGGCCACCACGGCGTGACCGGAGAGCATTTCCGCCTCGGCCTCGGTGGCCAGCCGACGCATTTCGTCCGACAGCCCGGAGCGAACGTCGACGATTGCGACGATCGCGGCCCCTGCCTTCCTCAGCGCCAGGGCGGAACGGTAGGCGCTGTCATTGTTGGTGAACAGGGCAATCCTCTCGCCGGGCAGGACGCCATATTCGTTGGCGTAGCGCTCTGCGGCATGCGCCAGCATGACGCCCGGCCGGTCATTGCCGGGGAAGACCAGCGGCCGTTCGAAGGAGCCGGTGGCAAGCACCACGGTTCTGGCGCGGATCGCCCAGTAGCGATGGCGCGGCTCGCCCTTGGCCAGGCTCTCCTTGTGGTCGCTGACACGCTCCAGCGCGGCAAGCGTGTTGCCGTCATAGTAGCCCCAGACCGTGGTGCGCGGCAAAAGCCGCACATTGTCGTTGCCTTCGAGTTGGCCGGCAACGCGCGCCGCCCAGTCGTCCGCCGGCATGCCGTCGATCGTCTCGCCGGACCAGTTGGCCGAGCCGCCGAAGCGCGGCTCCAGCTCGGTGAGGATGACGCGCGCGCCCTGTTCGGCGGCAGCCTTGGCGGCCATCAGCCCGGCCGGACCGGAGCCGACCACCAGCACGTCGCAGAAGGCGTTCATGCGCTCATAGCGCGAAGTGTCGGCGGCGGTGCCGGCTCTGCCGAGACCGGCGGCGCGGCGGATAAAATGCTCGCAGAACATCCAGAAGCGGGTGCCTTTGAGCGGGCCGATCACCGGCCCCATGAAGGTCTTGTAGTAGAAGCCGGCCGACAGGAGCTTGCCGCCGAGCTGGTTGGCCGCACTGACGTCCCAGGCAAGCGACGGGAAGCGGTTCTGGCTGACGGCGGTGAGCCCGTCATAGATCTCGACCATGGTCGCGGCGATGTTCGGTTCGCGCACCTCGCCGCGCAGCACCGTTACCAGCGCGTTCGGCTCCTCGACACCGGCCGTGAGCACGCCGCGCGGGCGGTGGTACTTGAACGAGCGGCCGAACAGCGTCACGCCATTGGCGAGCAGCGCCGAGGCCAGCGTGTCGCCGGCATGGCCGGTATAGGTCACGCCGTCGAAGGTGAAGCGGATGGTGCGCAGCCGGTCGACGCGGCCGCCGTTCTCGATGCGACGGGGGCTCACGACTTGGCTTCCGTCTTGTGCCGCGTGGCGGATCTGTGGCCGCCATGCGCGAAAGCAGTGCTGGAAATCTCGTGTGTCAGCGTGTTGCGCACGACCCTGACATGGGCTCGGCAACCGCCGGCATGCTGCCAGATCTCATTGTGGTCGCCGGCCGGGTTCAGCCGGTCGTAGACATAGACGTTCCAGGCGTCGAGGTCCTGCGAGTTGGGTTGCGGGCGCTGGCGGTTGCCGTCGCCTTGATAGGTGAACTCGATGACGTCGCGCGGGCCACAATAGGGACAGGTGATAAGCATCTTATTTCAACCCTAATGCAGCCGAGGCGTCGCGCCTTGGCCCTTGTCGTCGATGACGAGACCGCGATAGAAGCGGTCGAGCGTGAACGGCGCGTTGAGCTCGTGCGGCTCGTCCTTGGCGATGGTCCAGGCAAAGCAAAAGCCGGAGGCAGGCGTCGCCTTGAAGCCGCCGTAGCACCAGCCGCAATTGAGATACATGCCGGGCAGCGGGCCAGTGGTAATGATCGGCGAGCCGTCCATCGTCATGTCGCAGAGGCCGCCCCAGGAGCGCAGCATGCGCACGCGCGCCAGGCCGGGGAACAGCGCCAGCATCTCGCTCATCACCTCGTCGACGATCGGCAGGCTGCCGCGCTGGGCATAGCTATTGTAGCCGTCGAGGTCGCCGCCATAGACCAAGCCGCCCTTGTCGGACTGCGAGATGTAAAAGTGACCCATGCCGAAGGTCAGGATCGTGTCGATGATCGGCTTCAGCGATTCCGACACGAAGGCCTGCAGCACATGGCTCTCGATCGGCATCTTGTCGATGCCGGCCAGTTGCATGACGCGGCCGGTGCTGCCGGCAACGGCGAGCGCCACCTTCCTGGCGCGGATCTCGCCGCGCGTCGTCGAAACGCCGGTGATGCGGTCGCCGTCGCGCAGAAAACCGGTGACCTCGCAATTCTCGATGATGTCGACGCCGCGCCGGTCGGCGCCGCGCGCATAGCCCCAGGCCACCGCATCGTGGCGGGCGCTGCCGGCGCGCCGCTGCATCAGGCCGCCGATGACAGGGAACCGCGCCGAGCCGGAGACGTCGAGCGCCGGCACGAGCCGCTTGATCTGGTCGACGGTCATCAGCTCGGCATCGACGCCGAGATGGCGCATGGCATTGCCGCGCCTGGCATAGTCGTCGAACTGGGCGGGCGTATGCGCCAGGTTCAGACAGCCGCGCTGCGAGAACATGACATTGTAGTTGAGGTCGTGCGAGAGGTTCTCCCAAAGCTTCATCGAATGCTCGTAGAAGCGGGTGTTGGAAGGCAAAAGGTAGTTCGAGCGCACTGCGGTGGTGTTGCGGCCGACATTGCCTGAGCCCAGCCAGCCCTTCTCCAGCACCGCGACATTGGTGATGCCGTGCTCCTTGGCGAGGTAGTAGGCGGTCGACAGGCCGTGCCCACCGCCGCCGATGACGATCACGTCATAGGATGCCTTTGGGTCCGGCTTGCGCCAGGCCGGCTTCCAGTCCTTGTTTCCGCTGAGCGCGTTCGTGAGGAGCGAAAAGGCCGAATATTCCGCCATGTTTCATGTCGTCCGGTTTGTGCGATGCGGCAGACTATAGAGCAGGCAGCGGGCGCAAAGCCAAGATTGCGCCATCGCTTTTCGACAGGCCGACTTCCACTTGCCTGACCAGGGACGGCTTGCACTTGCCTGATCGGGGACGGCTTGCCGCGGGGTATGGCGGTCTTTATCAAGAACGAAATTTCGAAGTCTTTTCGGCAGCGAGTCGCCATCAAGGTCATGTTCTTCCGGTTACTTCGCCTGATCCTGGTTCTGATGCTAGCCGTTTCGGCGCAGCCTTCGTTCGATGCGATGGCGCAGGCCATCGGCCAGGGTTCCGCGCAACTGATCGCCGACCAACAGAAGGTCGTCCAGGACCTGGCGGCCAAGACCGATGGTCTCGAAAAGAAGGTCGCCGACGACGCCGAGGATGACGCAGCGCTTGTCGACGTCCGCCTGCAACTCGAGGATCTGTCGCGGGCGGCATTGAACAGCGCACTGGCCTTCCGCTCGCGTCTTGCCGACATCAACAACCGGATCGAGGTGCTTGGCCCGCCGCCGGCGCAGGGGCAGCCGCAGGAACCGGCGATCGTTACCAACGAGCGCGGCGCGCTTGCCGCCGAAAAGGCCGAGATCAACGCCGTCATCGCCAGCGCGCAAAACCTGTCGATCCGCATCAACAGCCTGATCGACAAGATCGGCGTCATGCGCAGCGACCTTTTCCGCAATTTCCTCGCCAAGCGCTATGAACTGACGGACGCGCTCAGTCCCCAGGCCTTTTCCGATGCGCACGATCAATTCACCGGCCTTTACAAAGCCGTCTCGTCCTGGCTGATCTTCGCCTTCAAATTCAAACTCCAGGCCGTGCTCGCAGCGGCCCTGATGGCGCTGGGACTGGCGGCGGTGCTGCTGGTCGGCGGCCGGCGCCTGTTCGGGCGCATCTTCGAACCCGACCCGTCCATCGAGGAGCCGTCCTATCTCAGCCGGCTTTCCGTGGCGTTCTGGTCGACGCTGCTCCCGTCCGCGGCGCTCTCGGTGTTCCTCGCCTCGACCGTGTTCTTCTTCAATTATTACAACGTGCTGCGCGGCGACATCGGCGTCTTCCTCAATGCGCTGCTCGCCGTCATCGCGGTGGTGTTCTGCGTCAACCGGCTGACCAATGCCGCGCTTGAGCCGCGCCTGCCCAACTGGCGCCTGATTCCGGTCGAAACCGGGCCGGCGCGGTGGCTGGTGCGGCTGACGACGGCGATGGCGGTGGTCATCGGCTTTAACAATTTCCTGTCCGTGGTCAACGACAAGATGGGCTCGCCGCTGTCGCTGACCATCGCGCGCAGCTTTGTCGCTACCATCATCGTCGGCGTCATCCTGATCCTGATGGCGCTGCTGAAGCCGTTCCGGGCGCGGGATGGAACATGGCGCCCGTGGCCGGCCTGGCTTCGCGTCACCGCCGTCGCGCTCGGCCTGTTCACCATCGCGGCGGCGCTGCTCGGCTATATCGGCCTTGCGCTATTCGTCTCGCTGCAGGTGGTGGTCACCGGCACCGTCCTTGTCACCGCCTATATCGGCTTCCTGTCGGCACGGGCGATCGGCGAAGAGGGCGGCTTCGCCGACACGTCGGCTGGGCGCTGGCTGACCGCCAATTCAAGCTATGATGAAACCGCGCTCGACCAGCTCGGTCTGGTCGTCAGCATCGCCATCAACCTGATGATCGTGCTGGTGTTCCTGCCGCTGATCCTCTTGATGTGGGGTTTCCAGCCCGGCGACATCCAAGCGTGGGCATACAAACTGGCGACGGGCGTCACCATCGGCTCGGTGACGATCTCGTTCACCGGCATCCTCAGCGGCATCGTGGTCTTCGTCATCGGCTATTTCCTGACGCGCTGGTTCCAGGGCTGGCTCGACGGCTCGGTGATGGCGCGCGGCAGGGTCGACGCCGGCGTGCGCAACTCGATCCGGCTGGCGGTCGGCTATGCCGGCGTCGCCATTGCCGGCCTCGTCGGCGTCTCGGCGGCCGGCATCGACCTGTCAAACCTGGCGCTCGTTGCCGGCGCCCTGTCGCTCGGTATCGGCTTCGGCCTGCAAAATGTGGTGTCGAACTTCGTCTCCGGCCTGATCCTGCTTGCCGAGCGTCCGTTCAAGGTCGGCGACTGGATCGTCGCCGGCGACACCACCGGAACGGTCAAGAAGATCAGCGTGCGCGCCACCGAGATCGAGACCTTCCAGCGGCAGTCGGTGATCCTGCCCAACTCGACCCTGATCAACAATGCGGTCGGCAACTGGACGCACCGCAACAAGCTCGGCCGCGTCGACATCAAGGTCGGCGTCGCCTATGGCAGCGACGTCAAGCGGGTGCATGCGCTTTTGCTCGAAATCGCGCGCAGCCATCCGCTGGTGCTGAAGAACCCCGAGCCGTTCGTACTGTTCGCCAATTTCGGCGGCGCCGCGCTCGAATTCGAGATCCGCGTGTTCCTCGCCGACATCCTGAACGGCAACATCGTGCAGAACGACATCCGCTTTGCCATCTTCGATGAGTTCAACAGCGAGCATATCGAGATACCCTCGACGCCACGCGCCGTGGTTGAGACGACAAAGCCCGAGGCGTGGCCGATCGACGACGACAAGATGGAGGCCGACTTCGCCGAGAAGGAGCAAGCGGAAGCCGAAGCCGCGGTTGAAAAGGCGCGCCTGGCAAAGTCCAGGCGCAAGGGCAGCAAACCTGATCCGGACTGAGGCGGCACACCACGGAATCGTGCCTGTGTCCGGCAAAAGCCAATTGCGGCATGAATGCGGCATTCAGTTGCGGTTCAGCTTCGATCTCATATAAGCTCGCATGCAAAGGGCGAGAATGCCTTGCAAATGCAACAAGAAGGCGGTGTGGAAACACCGGTATTGCAAATGTGGAAGTCTGTCGTCGCCGCCATCGCTTTTCTAGCCGTGGGCGGGTCGGCTTTCGCCGCCAGCGCGGTCAACAAGGACGCCGAGACCCGGACGCTGATCGTGACCGAGGGCGGCGGCAAGACGGAGCTGGCGCTGGCCGCCGGCGAAACCGTGGAATTCTGCCCGAATGGCTGTTTCGTCACCTTGCCGAATGGTGACCTCGAAGCCCTGACCGGCTCGGAAACGGTCGAGATTTCGGGTGGCGTCGCCCGCATCAAGTAAAACCGGGCAGCATCTCTCGCGAAGGCCGGGCAAACTGCCCGGCCTTTTATTGTTTCCGGTAGCGGTTGTTTAACACTGACCGGGGAAATACCACCGCACAGCCTGGCCGCAACCTGACGTTTTAACGTTCGCTGCGTCATCTCCCGCTATATCCGACCCGAAGCCGCCGAACAGGGCGCGAAGGAATCAGGCAGGGCAGGGAATCATGGACGCGCGGTCGGACAGGAACGCAATTCCGCTTGCGGTCGATCTCGACGGCACGCTGATTGCGACCGACCTCCTTTGGGAAGGCTTGTTCATCCTTCTCAAGAAGAATCCGCTCTATGTCTTCCTGGTGCCGTTCTGGCTGGCCGGCGGGCCGGCCAGACTCAAGCAGGAGATCGCTGCCCGCATCGATATCGATCCGGCTTCGCTGCCTTACCGCGAGGCGCTGCTCGATCGGCTCCGCACCGAGCATCGGGAAGGTCGCGAGATCGTGCTGGCGACCGGCACGCCGCGCAAGTTCGCCGAGGCGATCGCCTCGCATCTGGGCATTTTCGACCGCGTGCTGGCGACCGATGGTCCGCACAACATGACCTCAGGCAGGAAACGCGACTCGCTGGTCGCCGCCTATGGCGACGGCGGCTTCGACTATGCGGGCAACAGCCGGCACGATCTCCAGGTTTTCGACGCAGCGCGCAGCGCGATCGTGGTGGCGCCCGACCGCCATGCCGCGCGCTGGCAGGCCGGGCATGGCGCCGAAACGGTTGCGGTGCCGAAGCCGACATTGAAGACATTCGTCAAGATGCTGCGCGTGCATCAATGGCTGAAGAATGCGCTGATCGCGGTGCCGATGGTGCTGTCGCACGAGTACTTCAACATCGACATGATCTGGGAATGCGTGCTGGCGTTCATCTCCTTCAGCGCCGTGGCTTCCGCCATCTACATCCTCAACGACTTCTTCGACCTCGCGCTCGACCGCAAACACCCGACCAAGCGCTATCGCCCCTTCGCCACCGGCGCGCTCACTATCCCCTTCGGCTTCGGCGCGATGATGGCGCTGATCGCCGTCGGCATCGCCGCCGGGCTTTTGCTGCCGATCGAATTCCTCGGCGTGCTGGGCGGCTACATGGTTGTCACCACAGCCTATTCGCTGTCGTTCAAGCGCATGCTCCTGGTCGATGTGCTGACGCTGGCCGGGCTCTATACGATCCGGGTGCTGGCAGGTGCCGCGGCGACGGGCGTCGACGTCTCCTTCTGGCTGCTCGCCTTCTCGATCTTCTTCTTCCTGTCGCTGGCGCTGGTGAAGCGCTTCGTCGAATTGCGCACCACTGCCATTCCTGCCGGCGAGCGCATCGCCGGCCGCGGCTACCGCACCGAAGACCAGGAGATCGTGGCCCAGGCCGGCATGGCCTCCGCCTTCTCCTCGGCCCTGGTGCTCGCGCTCTACATGGACAGCGTCGCGGTGCGCGAGCTCTATTCGCATCCATGGGTGATGTGGCCGCTGGCGCCGATCGTGCTCTACCTCACGATGCGCGTCTGGATCCTCGCCCGCCGCGACGAGATGCACGACGATCCTGTCGTCTTCATCATCCGCGACTGGCGCAGCCAGATCGTTGTCGCCATCGGCGCCGCCCTTCTGGTGGCTGGAGCCTGGGGCGGTTGATCAGGGGCGGCGAACGTTTCGGCAGTTTTGGGCTGGCGACGCCTCCGGCACGCCATGCCATCCCGGCCGACCATGCCGTCGCGCTGCTGAAGAGCGGCGCTGCCAAGCCGGGTTCGCTGCTTGGTTATGGCAATGGCCGTTCCTATGGCGACACATGCCAGAATCAGGCCGGCTCGGTGGTCGACATGCGGCCGCTCAACCGCGTCCGCGCCTTCAATGCCGGGACGGGTGTGTTGGAAGCGGATGCCGGCGTGCTCTTGCGCGATATCATCTCCCATGCCGCTCCCTACGGCTTCTTCCCGGCGGTGGTTCCCGGCACGCAATTCGTGACGCTTGGCGGGGCGATCGCCAACGACATCCACGGCAAGAACCATCATCGGCGCGGCACGTTCGGCTGCCATGTCGAGTCGCTGACACTGCTGCGCTCGGACGGCAATACCTGCCGCTGCTCCGACACGGACAATGCTAGACTGTTCCGGGCAACCATTGGCGGCATGGGGCTGACCGGGCTGATCCTGTCGGCCTCGATCCGGCTGATGCGGGTGCCTTCGCTCGACGTCGTCGAGACGGTGACACCATTTGGCGATCTCGGCCAATTCTTCGAGCTTGCCGAGGCGGCCGACCAGGCCAATGAATATGCCGTCGCCTGGATTGACCAGCTCGCCGGCGGTCACGGCCGCGGGCGCGGCCTGCTGTTCGCCGGCAACCATGCCGAGCATGGCTCGCACACAGCGTCCCGCGCAAACGCCCGCCTTTCGGTGCCGCTGCAGCCGCCTTTCAATGTGCTCAACCGGCCGTTCCTCACCGCCTTCAACGCCGCTTACCGGTGGAAGAAAGGGCGATCGCCGGCGCCGCGTCAGGTTGGCTACCAGGGCTTCTTCTTTCCGCTTGACGGTGTTGGCGACTGGAACCGGCTCTACGGGCCGAAAGGCCTCTTCCAGCACCAGTGCGTGGTGCCGGAGGAGGCCGCGCGGCTTGCCGTGCCGGCGCTGCTGGAGGCGGCACGGCGCGCTGGGCAGGGGTCCTTCCTCACCGTGCTGAAGCGCTTCGGCAAGGTCCGCTCGCCGGCGCTGCTGTCTTTTCCGAGGCCTGGTTACACGCTGACGCTCGACTTCCCCAACCGGGGCGAGAGGACGCTCGAGCTGCTTTCCGAACTCGACCGCATCACGGTCGAGGCGGGCGGCGCGGTCAACCCCTACAAGGACGCGCGCATGGGCGCCGAGACCTTCGCGGCATCCTTCCCGGACTGGCGGCGGCTGGAGGCGTTGCGCGACCCCGCCTTCATGTCCGACTTCTGGGCGCGCACAGCGAAGAAACTGGATGAACGGCGAGGGATGGCAGAGGCGGCGGAATAGGTAGAATTCGAATAAATCTTGGCAAATAAAACATTGTGCCGGGATTTACTTAAAGCAGCACGTGATTTCACGAAATGTTTGCAGGTTTGTAGTAGGACCGCTGCGGGGCAGGTGGCAACATGAAATACATCGTCTTCATCCTTTTTACGGTCATGACCAATGCCGCGGCGCAGCTGATGCTGAAGCAAGGCATGATGTCGCTCGGGCCGATTTCGTTCGAGGGCACCAATCCGCTGCTGAAGCTGCTGCAGATCGTCTTCAGTCCCTGGGTGTTCCTGGGGCTCTGCACCTTCGTCATCTCGATGGCCTCGCATCTCTACGTGCTGTCGAAGGTCGAGCTCAGCTTCGCCTATCCGTTTCTCAGCCTCGCCTATGTCGCGGTGGCAGTGTTTGCCTACTTCGTTTTCCGCGAGGACCTCAACGGCTGGCGCGTTGCCGGCATCGCCTGCATCTGCGTCGGCACGGTGCTGATAGCGCAGAGCGGACGCGGAGATGAGGACCAGACCGCATCCATCACCCAAGACAAGATCGGCACAAGCGAGATCGTTCGATGAGACATGTCATTTTCGGAGGCGACGGTTTCGTCGGTCGCCACCTTGCCCCGAAGCTCGCGGCCGATGGCGAAGAGGTCGTTGTCGCCGACATCGTCAAGAGTGACCTGCCGCACTACCGGTCCGTCCGCTACATCAAGTGCGACGTGACGGAACCGGCTTCGGTGTCATGCGTCGGTGTCCGGGCGGACGACATGGTCTACAACCTGTCGGCGAAGATGCTGTCGCCGATACAGGTGCGCGCCAAGCGGCACGACTTCTTCTTCCCGGTGAACTTCCACGGCACCGAGCACATCATCAAGGTGATGGACAAGGCCGGCGCCTCGAAGCTCGTCCACTACACGACCGACATGATCTACGGCCATACGGTGACACTGCCGATGACCGAGGAACACCCGGTCGCGCCGCTCGGCGAGTACGGCCTGTCGAAGCTGAAGACCGAGGAGCTGGCTGCCGATTGGCGCAAGCGCGGCATGTCGATCTCGTTGTTCAGGCCGCGCCTGATCATCGGCCCCGGCCGCCTCGGCATCCTGGAAAAACTGTTCAAGCTGATCGACTGGAATCTTCCCGTGCCGATGATCGGCTCGGGCAAGAATCCCTACCAGTTCATCTCTGTTTTCGACTGCGCGGAAGCTGCCCGCGCCGCCTGGAAGGCCGGCGTGCCGAACGAGGCCTATAATCTCGGCTCCCTCAACCCGCCGCCGGTGAAGAAGCTGCTTGGCGACCTGATCCGGCATGCCGGCTCGAAATCGATCCTGATCCCGACACCGGGCTGGGCGGTCAAGCGCACGCTCGACCTGCTCGACCTCATGAACATGCCGATCATGGACCCCGAGCAATATCTGATCGCCGACGAAGAGTGCGTTCTCGACGTGTCCAAGGCCGAGCGCCAGCTCGGCTGGGTGCCGCAATATCGCGACGAGGACATGCTGATCGCCGCCTACAGCGAGTACCGCGCCAAGAAGGACGGCCATGCCGTCGCCACCGAACATGTGCCCGCCGAGTAAGGCGACCAAGGCCAATAGGAGATTCTCGAGATGACCGTCATGGCCAAGCCGGAACAAACGGGCGCGCGCACGCTTGTCGATGCGCCGGCGCTGTCGCCCGCCACCATCGCCAAGCCCGACCTGATCAGCGTCGAGCAGGCCAAGGCGATGGATGTCGCCCGCATCACCGACCTGTTCAAGGCGCATCTCAATCCGGGCCAGTTGCATTTCATGAAGCTGCTCGGCTTCCACAAGGTGAAGATCGAGCGCGCCGAGGGCATGTTCTACATCGACCAGAACGGCCGCAAGATACTCGATTTCTTCGGCGGCTTCGGTTCGCTGGCCTTCGGCCACAACCACCCGCGCATCCTGGAGGCGCGGAAGACATTTCAGGAGGAAAAGCGGCAGGAAATCGCCATCGCCTTCATGTCGCAATATGCCGCGGCCCTTGCGCACAACATCGCCAAGTGCTCGCCCGGCGACCTCGACATGGTGTTCCTCGGCTCGTCCGGCTCGGAAGCCATGGAAGCTGCGGTTAAGCTTGCCGAGCGCGCCGCCGGCCCGAAGCGGCCGAAGGTCGTCTATGCCGAGAATTCCTTTCATGGCAAGACCAAGGGCGTGCTTGCGATCACCGACGGCCAACTCTACCGCGCCGACTTCAAGGTGGCGGACAATGTCGTGCGGGTGCCCTTCGCCGACATCGATGCGGTGGAGCGCCTGTTCAGGACCGATCCCGAGATCGGCGTCATCGTGCTCGAAACCATCCAGGGCGGCGGCGGCATCATCCAGGCGCCTGCCGAATACTGGCAGAAGCTGCGCGCCTTGTGCGACCGGCATGGCGTGCTGTGGGTCGCCGACGAGGTGCAGTGCGGCTATGGCCGTTCCGGCCGCTTCTACGCCTTCGAGCATTACGGTGTCGTGCCGGACGTGACGGCGCTGGCGAAATCGCTGGGCGCCGGCAAGGCGGCGGTCGGCGCCATGATCGCCAGGCGCGATGTCTACATGAAGGCCTATGGCACGCCGAAGACGGCGATGATCCATGCCATGGCCACGTTCGGCGGCATGGGCGAGGCCTGCGTCACCGCGATCGAGGGGCTGAACGTGCTCTACGAAGAAGGCCTGATCGACAATGCGGCCGCGACCGGTGATTACCTTCTGCAGCGCTTGCAGGCGCTCAAGGAAAAATATCCGAAGATCATCAAGGTCGTGCGCGGCAAGGGTTTCATGATCGGGCTCGAGTTCCACGATTTCTCGCAGACCCTGCCTATGGTGCTGCGGCCGGTGGTCAGCGTGCTCGACGACAAGCTGAAGGGCTCGCTGTCCGGCTTCGTCGGCGCGCTGCTGCTGCGCGACTATGACGTCCTCGTCGCCTTCACCGAATACAACCGCAACGTCATCCGGCTCGAGCCGCCGCTGATCTGCCAGCGCGAGCATGTCGACCGCTTCGTCGATGCCTTCGACAGCCTGCTGTCGCGCGGCATCGTGGCGATCGTGAAGGATTTCGTCAAAAGCCTTCGCTGAGCGGGACGATGCTGACCAGGCCGCCGACTGTCCCGACCAATCCGCTCGACCGACTGACCGGCGCCGGCCTGGCGTGGGGTGAGGGGACCTATGCGCGGTTCGCCGCACCGATTGGCGCGATTGCCTTGGCGCTCTATATCCTGCTGACGGCGGCGACGGCCTGGATCATGCCCGACGCCAATTGGGATATGCTGCCCTATCTGGCGGTCGCCGAGGAAGGCACCTATCCCGATCCGCAGGCCCTGCACGACTATGCCTACAGCACGGTCAAGGCGGGCGTCTCGGCCGCCGACTACAAGACGCTGACTGACGATGGCGGCGGCTTCCGCAGCCACATGGCGGAGAATGCCGCAGACTTCCATTCGCTGCTCGGCATGTACCGGATCAAGTTCCTCTACGCCGAGATCCTGTCCGGCCTCAGCCATGTCGTGTCGCCGGTCGAGGCGATGCGGCTGGTGTCGGTGGTATCGGTGCTGCTGTTTGGCGCCATCGCCCTGCTTTGGCTGCGCTCGGAAGGCGCACTGGCGCTGGCGCCGGTGGTCGGCGCGGTGCTGATCATGGCCGATTTCGGCGGCGCGGCGCGAGCCTCGACGCCGGATCTGATGTGCGCTGCGCTCTTCCTCGGCGGGCTCTATGCCTATGTGCGTGAGCGCGAGGCGGCGAGCGCGATCCTGCTCTTCCTCGCCTTCATGGCGCGGCCGGACAACATCGTCTTCCTGGCCATCTTCGCCATGCTGCTCATCGCCTACCGGCAGAAGGCATGGGGCGCGCTGGCGGGCTTTGCCGCCTCGTTCATTGCTTATTTCGCCATCTCGCACTGGGCCCAGCACCCAGGCTGGTGGCCGCATCTGTGGTTCTCCACCATCGAGCAGCATTACAATATGGACGGCTTCGAGCCGCCTTTCTCGCTCGCGGCCTACCTCAGGGCGTTTGCCGTCTCGCTGCTGCGCGCCGTCACCATGAACAGCTGGGTTGGCGTCTCGGTACTGGCACTGGCCGGCTGGTTTGCGCTTGGCCGCGCCGGCTTCCGGCTCGACCGCCGCGCCGGCATCCTGCTTGCGGCTCTGGTGCTCGGCGTGCTGGCGAAGTTCACGGTGTTCCCGATCCACGACACGCGCATCTATTTCCCCAATCTCCTGCCGCCATTCCTGCTGCTTGCCGGCCCGCTGATGGCGCTGTGGGCTGCGGCCGGTCAGTGCCATGTCGCGGCGCACGTCATTGCCGGAGACAAGCCCGGAGACACGCAATGAGTTCCATTTCCAGCCTGGCGCGCCTTGCGCTGTCGTTCGGCCTGCCCGCCGGGCTGCTCGATCGCGGGCCGGCGCTGCGCGGCACGAAATTCCTCGCCAAGGCGGCGCTGCGGGCGCGCTTCGGTGGCAGGCCGTTCCAGATGGTCAATGTCGGCGCCTGCGATGGCGCCCTGTTCGACGATGTCACGCCGTGGCTGCACCGCATTGCGCGGGCGCGTGCCGTTCTGGTCGAGCCGGTTCCCTACAATCAGAAACGGCTGCGCGCCAACTATCCCGATACGGAGCGCTTCATCATCGAGCCGGTAGCTGTGACCCGGACGAAGGGCTCGATCACGGTTCATACGTTTGACGCCGCGGCACTCGAGGCCGGCAC
>NZ_RZOJ01000770.1:0-908 GCF_003998845.1 Mesorhizobium sp. M4A.F.Ca.ET.022.05.2.1
CCTTCGGCGACAGGCCGAGGTCCGCGAATGTCAACGCTTCTTGAGCGGTCTGGGTGTCTGAGGACAAGTGTTGGCTGTCTTTGGCTGGTTTAGGGAAGCGCAACGGCATCCGTCGCGGCAAGCGCCGCGCGCCTGCAAGATCGGCGTTGGAGTTAGGCGCAAGGCCGCGATTTGTCAACAGAAACGGCCCGAATTGCTGCGATTGTGAAGACGTAACCTTAATCGCGATGCTTAATCGAAGCCTTGTCCTTGCGCCGGCTCAGTAGCGGAACTGTTCGGCGAGGATACGCTCGTTCCACGAATGGTTGGGATCGAACAGCAGCGTGGCTGTCGCCGTCGGCGACTCCCGCACCGTCACAGAGGCCACAGCCTTTACTTCCGTATGGTCGGCGGCAGCGTTCACCGGCCGCTTTTCGGCCTCCAATATGTCGAAGCGCACCGTCGCCTTGTTGGCGAGCAATGCGCCGCGCCAGCGGCGCGGGCGGAACGGACTGACCGGTGTCAGCGCAAGCAGAGGCGCGTCGAGCGGCAGGATCGGTCCGTGCGCGGAGAGGTTATAGGCCGTCGAACCGGCCGGCGTCGCGATCATCACGCCGTCGCAGTTCAGTTCCTCCAGCCGCACCTGCTCGTCCACCGTGATGCGGATCTTGGCTGTCTGGTAGGACTGCCGCCACAGCGCCACCTCGTTGATCGCCAGCGCCGATACCGTTTCGCCCTCGCGCGTCACCGCCAGCATCTCCAGCGGACGTATGGTTTCGGCGACGGCGGCGGCGATACGTTCCTCGAGGCCGCCGGCCCGGTATTCGTTCATCAAGAAACCGATGGTGCCACGGTTCATGCCGTAGACCTTCTTGCCCGTGCTCATCGTGTCGCGGAGCGTCTGCAGCAGGAAGCCATCGCCGCCGAGG
>NZ_RZOJ01000771.1:0-908 GCF_003998845.1 Mesorhizobium sp. M4A.F.Ca.ET.022.05.2.1
GGTCAAGAAGATCGCCAAGCCCGGCCAGCACTCACTGGTCGCCCACACCACTTTCGATGCCAACATCCAGAAGGCGGCTGAGGAGTCCGTCGAATTCCACCTGCGCCAGTTCGGCAAGGAATACAACGTCACCGAAGGCGCGGTGGTGGTGATCGAGACCAACGGCGCGGTGCGCGCCATCGTCGGCGGCCGCGACTACGGCGCCAGCCAGTTCAACCGCGCCACCAGGGCGCTGCGCCAGACCGGCTCCTCGTTCAAGCCCTACGTCTACGCCACAGCCATGGAGCACGGCTTCACGCCTGACTCGGTGGTTTCCGGCGGCCCCGTTAGCTGGGGCAACTGGTCGCCGCACAACTACAGCGGCGGATCGGCCGGCAATGTCACGCTGATCACGGCCATCGCCAAGTCGATCAACACTGTGCCGGTGCGGCTCGCCAAGGACCATCTCGGCATCGGTCCGATCAAGGCGATGGCCGAGGCGATGGGCGTCGAGTCGCCGCTGGAAGGGCACAAGACCATGGTGCTCGGCACCTCGCTCATGACGGTGATGGACCAGGCGACGGGCTACAGCGTGTTCGCGCAGAACGGCTTCGTCGGCTCGCGGCACGGAATCACCCAGCTCGTCACCCGCACCGGCGATGTGGTCTACGACTGGGCCAAGGACGCGTCGCCGCCGCGTCGGGTGCTGTCGGAGCAGGCGCTGAAATACATGAACACCATGCTGGCGGCGGTGCCGGTGATAGGGACGGCGCGGCGCGCCCAGCTTCCCAACATCGTCGTCGCCGGCAAGACGGGCACGACGCAATCCTACCGCGACGCCTGGTTCGTCGGCTTCACCGGCAATTACACGGCCGCCGTCTGGCTGGGCAATGACGACTTCACGCCCACCAACAAGATGACCGGCGGTT
>NZ_RZOJ01000772.1:0-906 GCF_003998845.1 Mesorhizobium sp. M4A.F.Ca.ET.022.05.2.1
GCGCTGCTCGGGCGGCAACGCCGATACCGGCGATGTTGCCGGCTTTTCGGCCAGGCGCTTGATGGCATCGCGGTCGAGCCCGCCCTCGGCATTGGCCAGCGTCTCGGGATCAGCGCCCGGATCCGGCTTCGCGGCCGGCAAGGGAGCGAACGGCGCGGAGGCCGCTTCGGGCTCGGACTGCTCGGGGTTCGGCGGATTGCCGGCGATGATCTCGAAATTCTGCGCTTGCGCGTTGCAGCCGCAGGCCGGTGGCCGCGCCATGTTGGTCTGCTTGTAGAGATAAGCCGTCGGCAGTTCGCTGTAGGGCCTGCCGGTCACCGACGATGTCATCGCGCCGGCATCGCCGTCCATGTCGCGCGTGTAGAACACCTGCATCTCCGTGCCAGGGCAACTTGATTCGCAGTTCTTCTGGTCGCGCTCGAAATCGCCATAAGAGGCGGCGTTCGACATCGGGAAGAAATAGCCGTCGCAGGTCCGCACGCACACGGTGTGGAAGTCGCCGTTCAGCCGCGGCAAGTCCATGCCGTCGGGCTGGTTGATCACCCGGCGAATGTTGCGTTCGCTGGGATCGTCTGGCGGCACATCCGGCAAATCGGGCATGTCGAGCGTTTCGATCTCGCGGTCGCCGTTGCCGAAAAGCTGTTCGAACAGATTGCCGCCGCCATTGTTGCGCGCGCTCTCCTCAAGCGGGGCGTGCCTCGGCGCGATCTCATCGTCGCGGCAGCCATTGGCGTCGAGTGCCGCAAGGATACGGCTTCGGTCGCGTCGCGAGCCGCCGCTGGCAAGCCGCTCGCGCTTCGCCAGCAGGGCGTCGAGATTGGCGTTCATGCGGTCGATGTTGGCGTTGATCGCTGCGCATTTGTTGACGTTGCGCGAAAACAGCGAAAAGCCGCAACCGGCATCGCT
>NZ_RZOJ01000773.1:0-892 GCF_003998845.1 Mesorhizobium sp. M4A.F.Ca.ET.022.05.2.1
CCTGATAACCGCGCGCCTGGGCGTAGTTCGAGGCGACATCGCCGATCATTGTGAGCAGCGTCGAGCGCAGCTCTTCCTCTGACGCATCCAGCCCGTAGCGGGCCGCCTCGACGCTTCTGCGGTTAGCACCGAACAGGTCCAGTTCCCAACTGGCGTCGAAACCGGATTGATATTCGCTGTAGACACTGTCCGAACCCGAGGTGGTCACGGCTGACTTGTTGCGCGTTGCCGATCCCGAGCTGTCCACGGACGGGAACAGGCTCGCCGCGCTCTGGCGATAGCTGGCGCGGGCCTCGCGTATCCTGGCCTTGGCGGTGGCGACGTCGAGATTGCCGGCAACCGCTTCCTCTACGAGCGCGTCGAGCTCCGGGTCGCGCAGCCGCTGCCACCATTTCGACAATTGTGCCGGCTTTGCCGGCGAAGCCTTCTTCTGGCTGCTCCAGGCCGCCGGCATCGGCAGAAGCGGCTTCTGATAGTCCGGGCCGACGACGCACCCGGCGAGCGTGGTCGCCGCCAGCATGACGACGCTCAGCCTAACCCAACTCGTCATACGCGTTACCTCAAATTCGATTGATCTTTGCCGGGCGCGAACAGTGCGCTCTGGCGGGATGGTCGAGCTGCAGGATCCAATCGGGGTCGCCTGGCGATCAGGCGTTCCCGGTTAGGCTTTCGGGCGAGACGGTAGGCTTTGCGGCTTCGGGCCCCTCGGCCAGCAGCTTGCTCAAATGGCGGGCGAGGAAGCGCTGGATGTCGTCCATGAAGGTGTAGACGACGGGCACGTAGACGAGGCTGAGCACGGTCGAGGAGAGGAGCCCGCCGATCACCGCGATCGCCATCGGCGCGCGCGTCTCGGCGTCGGCGCCGATGCCGAGCGCGATCGGCAGCATGCCGG
>NZ_RZOJ01000774.1:0-890 GCF_003998845.1 Mesorhizobium sp. M4A.F.Ca.ET.022.05.2.1
GACTGGCATCGCGCGGCTGCGCTCCAAGATCAAATACCGGCCGGTCGTCTTCGAGCTCATGCGACCGACCTTCACGCTGCTGCAACTGCAGCGAACCGTGGAAGCGCTGGCCGGCCGGCTCATCAACAAGCCGAACTTCCGCAGGCTCGTCGAACAGCAGGAGTTGGTCGAAGAAACAGGCGAAACCGCCCTCGATACGGGCGGGCGGCCGGCAAAGCTCTTTCGCTTCCGACGCGAGGTCCTCGATGACCGGGCAGTTGCCGGAACAAAATTGCCGCTTTCGCGGGCTTGACACCTTTATAGTCGGCGTAGATATATGCCGCTTGTTGTCACCCGGAACATAAGCGGAGGCGCGGATGATTGGCGCGTTACCTACGGCCGCGTCGCTCTATGAGCGCGTCCGGCGGGTGATCCCGCCAATCGAATGGCCGGCCTTTGCCGACGACATCGATGCGATCCTGGCGCTGAAGCGCGAGCGCAACGCCGTCATCCTGGCGCACAATTATCAGACGCCAGAGATCTTCCACTGTGTTGCCGACATCGTCGGCGACAGCCTGGCGCTTGCCCGCAAGGCAATGACGGTCGAGGCGGACGTGATCGTCGTCGCCGGCGTGCACTTCATGGCCGAGACGGCGAAGCTCCTCAATCCCGACAAGACCGTGCTCATTCCCGACCTTGCCGCCGGCTGTTCGCTGGCGGACTCGATCACGGCCGAGGACGTCCGCCTGATGCGCCAGCGCTATCCTTCCGCTCCAGTCGTGACCTACGTCAACACCTCTGCGGCGGTGAAAGCCGAGTCCGACATCTGCTGCACCTCCGGTAATGCGCTTGCGGTGGTGAAGTCGCTCAACGCGCCACGCGTCATCATGCTGCCTGACGAATATCTGGCG
>NZ_RZOJ01000775.1:0-883 GCF_003998845.1 Mesorhizobium sp. M4A.F.Ca.ET.022.05.2.1
GTCCCAGTCGACGACGGGCAGCGACCACGGGTCGGTCATGGCGAGGGGGTCGGCGACGACATGGGCGGCGGCATAGGCGACGCGCGAAAACCGCGCCCCGGCAACCGGCTGCGCGGGCCGACCGACAAGCCGGTAGCTGGCGCGGCGGCCACCCTCCTCGGGCAAGGTGATGTCCATGAAACTCTCCCTTTGGCAGCGCCTATAGATGGAACGTTCCAATAAATCAAGAAGCTTTATGATTTTTGCTCTGGCACGCCGAAATGCTGCATCGCAACACGATTTCCCTTGTCGCATAAGGTGTTGACACAGTCGAATTGTCGATTTTTCCGTTTTTCAGAAATCCGGATTGACTCTTCTCGCGCCTCATGATTAGAACGTTCCAATAGATTTGACCAGTTGGGAGGAGCGATCTGGATGGCCAGCCGGGCCAAGGCGACGATACTCGACATCGCCCGTGAAGCGGGCGTGTCCAAGTCGACGGTATCGCTCGTACTGCAGGGCAGCGGGCTGATCCGGCCCGAGACAGCGGTCAAGGTGCGCAAGGCGATCGAGGATGTCGGCTATGTTTACAACCGCGGCGCCGCCAATCTGCGCAAGGCTCACTCCAACGTCATCGGCATGGTCATCAACGATCTCACCAATCCCTTCTTCACCGAACTGGCGGTCGGCATGGAGCGCGTCTTCCAGTCGGCCGGCATCGTGCCCTTCATCGCCAATACGGCCGAGAACCCGGTGCGCCAGGAAGAAGTGCTGAAATCGCTGATGGAGCAGGGCGTCGCCGGGCTGATCGTGTCGCCGGCGCGCGGCACCACGCCGGGCGCCTTCCGCCGCATCGAGACAGCCGGCGTTCCGGTTGTCTTTGCCATGCGCCGTTTGCCAGAGA